>JAFLDI010000076.1 GCA_017302485.1 Burkholderiales bacterium
CCACTGGGTGGCGAAGGTGGGCACCACCGCCAGCTCCAGCGCACCGCCGGCCGCCTGCCCAGCCTGCGCCATCAGGTCCAGCGTGTCGCGCTCCACGGCGTCCAGCCGGGCCGCCACGCTGCGCGCATAGCGCCGCCCGGCCTCGGTCAGCAGCACGCCGCGCTGCCCGCGGCGAAACAGCGGCACGCCGACGAAGTCCTCCAGCGAGGCGATCTGCCGGCACACCGCGCTTTGCGTGACCGACAGTTCCTCGGCCGCACGGGTGAAGCTCTGGTGGCGGGCAGCAGCCTCGAAAGCGGCCAGCGCGGCGGTGGAAGGGATCTTGCGGCGCACAGCGTCCGGAATTCCAGAATTGCACAGATGACTGCGAGATTCTCGTTTGCATCGGGGAACCCGTCCAGTCTAGGATGCAGGGATCGAACACCGCACCCCACGGAGACACGCATGAACGCCACCACCGCCAAGGCCCGCTTCCAATGGGACGACCCGCTGCTGCTGGACAGCCAACTCAGCGAGGACGAGCGCGCCGTGCGCGACGCCGCGCGCGCCTACTGCCAGGACAAGCTGGCGCCGCGGGTGCTGCAGGCCTTTCGCAACGAGCAGACCGATGTGGCCATCTTCCGCGAGATGGGTGAGCTGGGCCTGTTGGGCCCGACCATCCCTGAGGCCTACGGCGGCGCCGGCCTGAACTATGTCTGCTACGGCCTGGTGGCGCGTGAGGTGGAGCGGGTGGATTCGGGCTACCGCTCGATGATGAGCGTGCAGTCCTCGCTGGTGATGGTGCCGATCAACGAGTTCGGCAACGAGGCCACCAAGCGCAAGTACCTGCCAAAACTGGCCACCGGCGAGTGGATCGGCTGCTTCGGCCTGACCGAGCCCGACCACGGCTCGGACCCCGGCAGCATGGTCACCCGCGCCCGCAAGGTCGACGGCGGCTATGAGCTGACGGGTGCCAAGATGTGGATCACCAACGCGCCCATCGCCGACGTGTTCGTGGTGTGGGCCAAGGATGATGACGGCCAGATCCGCGGCTTCGTGCTGGAGAAGGGCTGGAAGGGCCTGAGCGCGCCGGCGATCCACGGCAAGGTGGGCCTGCGCGCCAGCATCACCGGCGAGATCGTCATGGACAAGGTCTTCTGCCCCGAAGAGAACGCCTTCCCCGAGGTGCGCGGCCTCAAGGGCCCGTTCACCTGCCTGAACAGCGCCCGCTACGGCATCGCCTGGGGCGCGCTGGGCGCGGCCGAGTTCTGCTGGCACACCGCGCGCCAGTACACGCTGGACCGCAAGCAGTTCGGCAAGCCGCTGGCCGCCAACCAGCTGGTGCAGAAGAAACTGGCCGACATGCAGACCGAGATCACCCTGGGCCTGCAGGGCTGCCTGCGCCTGGGCCGCATGAAGGACGAGGGCACGGCCTCGGTCGAGATCACCTCGATCATGAAGCGCAACAGCTGCGGCAAGGCGCTGGACATCGCCCGCACCGCGCGCGACATGTTGGGCGGCAACGGCATCTCCGATGAGTTCGGCATCGCCCGCCACCTGGTCAACCTGGAGGTGGTCAACACCTACGAGGGCACGCACGACATCCATGCCCTCATCCTGGGCCGCGCGATGACCGGCATCGCGGCGTTCTGACCATGACGGTCGGCGCACTGCAGGGCCTCAAGGTCCTGGATCTGTCGCGCGTGCTGGCCGGCCCCTGGGCCGGCCAGTTGCTGGGCGACCTGGGCGCCGATGTGGTGAAGGTCGAGCGCCCCGGCGCCGGTGACGACACGCGCGCCTGGGGCCCGCCCTGGGTGAAGGATGCCGGCGGCCACGACAGCCGCCAGGCCGCCTACTTCCAGTGCGCCAACCGCAACAAGCGCAGCATCGCGGTGGACATGGCCACGCCCGAGGGCCAGGCGCTCCTGCGCGAGCTGGCCGCGCAGGCCGACGTGGTGCTGGAGAACTTCAAGGTCGGTGGCCTGGCGCCCTATGGGCTGGACTACGCCAGCCTGCAGGCCATCAACCCGCGGCTGATCTACTGCTCGATCACCGGCTTCGGCCAGACCGGGCCCTATGCGCCGCGCGCCGGCTACGACTTCCTGATCCAGGGACTGGGCGGCTTGATGAGCCTGACCGGGCGGCCCGATGGCGACGACGGCGCTGGGCCGCAGAAGGTGGGCGTGGCCTTGGTGGACATCATGACCGGGCTGTACGCCACCATCGCGGTGCTGGCCGCGCTGAACCACCGACACGCCACGGGCGAGGGTCAGCAGATCGACCTGGCCCTGCTGGACGTGCAGGTGGCCGCACTGGCCAACCAGGCCGCCAGTTTCCTCACCACCGGGCAGTCACCCCGCCGCATGGGCAATGCGCATCCCACCATCGTGCCCTACCAGGACTTCCCCACCGCCGATGGCGACATGATCCTGGCGATCGGCAACGACGGCCAGTTCGCCCGCTTCTGTGCCGCCGCCGGCCACCCCGAGTGGTCCACCGATGAGCGCTTCGCCACCAACCCGGCGCGGGTGACGAACCGCGCGGTGCTGATTCCGCTGCTGCGCCAGGCCACGGTGATGAAGACCACCGCCGAGTGGGTCGCACTGCTGGAGTCGCAGGCCGTGCCCTGCGGCCCGATCAACCGCCTGGCCGACGTCTTTGCCGACCCTCAGGTGCTGGCCCGCGGCCTGCAGATCGCCTTGCCGCACCCGGTGTTCGGCAGCGTACCGGGCGTGGCCAACCCGATCCGGCTGTCGGCCTCGCCAGTCAGCTATCGACAGGCGCCACCCACGCTGGGCGAGCACCAGGCCCAGGTGCTGGCCGACTGGTTGGGCCGCGCCATCCCCTGAACACAGGGCTCTTGTGGCCGGCGCAGACCCCATACTGTGCGGCGGCCTCGCCATCCGGCACCGGACGTCCATCAGGGGGATATGACATGCGCATCACTTTCGCGCGGCTCCTGGCCGCTGCCGTCCTGTTGCTGGCGCAGAGCGCCTGGTCCAAGGCGCCCAACATCGTCTACATCCTGGCGGACGATCTGGATGCGGCCACGGCGGCCGAGATGCCCGAAGTGCGCAGCCTGATCGCCGAGCAGGGCGCCAGTTTCCAACAGCACATGGTCAGCCTGTCGCTGTGCTGTCCATCGCGCATCAGCGCGTTGCGCGGCCAGTTTGCCCACAACACCGGCATCTTCACCAACTCAAGAAAGACCGGCGGCGGCTTCGTGTACATCCACAAGCTGGGTCTAGAGGCCTCCACCGCTGCCACCTGGCTGCAGGCGGCGGGCTATCGCACGGCGATGTTCGGCAAGTACTTCAACGAGTATCCGGACAAGGCCCCAAGCAAGCTGTACATCCCGCCCGGATGGAGCGAGTGGCTGAGCCCGATCGAGGGCACGCCCTACAAGGGCTTCGACTACGTCGTCAACGACAACGGCAGTCGACACAGCCATGGTGCCGAGCCCGGCGACTACCTCACCGATGTGCTGAGCAAGCGCGCCACGCGCTTCATCCGCGAGTCGATCGCCAACCAGCCCGAGCAGCCCTTCTTCCTGTATCTGTCCACCTACGCACCGCATTCGCCGGCCACGCCCGCTCCACGCCATGCGGCGCTGTTTTCGGAACTGGACGCGCCGCAGATGTCCTCGTTCAACGAAGAGGACGTCAGCGACAAGCCCGCCTGGGTACGCGACAAGCCTCGCCTCGACAGGACACTGATCAAGAAGATCAACGAGCTCTACCGCAATCGGCGGCGCTCGCTGCTGGCCGTCGACGAGATGGTGCGCGCCGTGATGGACACCTTGCAGAGCCAGGGCGTTCTGCAGGACACCTACGTCATCTTCACCTCTGACAACGGATTTCACCAGGGCCAGCACCGCCTGGACTCTGGCAAGGACACGGCCTACGAGGAGGACCTGCTCGTGCCGCTGTGGATCCGCGGTCCGGGTGTCGCGGCCGGACGGCAGGTCGACCTGCTCACGGCCAACGTCGATGTAGCGCCCACGCTGGCCGACCTGGCGGGCGCGACGATGCCCGACTTCGTTGACGGCCGTTCGCTGCGCCCGCTGCTCAGCGGCACCCCGCCATCCTGGCGTCAGGCGCTGCTGCTCGAGCACAAGGGGGTCGATGCCACCGTGGTGCGCCGCGTCGACGGCCCATGGGAACCGCTGGACGGTGTGCCGCCCGGCATCAAGCCCTTCAGTGGCCTTCGACTGGCCGACCGCACGACCTATGTGGCCTACGACCACGGCGAGTTCGAGTTCTACGACAACCTGCTCGACCCCCTCCAGGAGAGCAACCGCTACGCCCAGACCGATGCCACCACACGTGCCCGGCTGGCCGCCTGGCTGGCCTCGCTCAGGCAGGCTGGGGGCGCGGCCTTGCGTCAGGCCGAACTGGCGCCACCCTGAGCGCTGACGCATCCGGACACCCCTGCTTGCACCCAAAGGCTTGCTCACGGCACACTGAATTTCCGACAATCAACAGCTTGGCGGCACCTCCAGGCCGCCCGGAACTGAGCCCACCATGCAGAGCGTGCTTCCTCGCCATTGGATCCGATGGACCGTGCTGACGCTGCTGTCGCTGGCCGCCTGCGGCGGCGGTGGCGGCGCCAACAACACCCCCCCGCCGCCACAGGTGCGCGCCAACATCGTCTACATCGTCGCCGACGATCTGGACAATGCAGCCACCGCCACGATGAGCCGCACCCAGGCGCTGATCGGAGACGAGGGCACCCGGCTTGAGCAGCACATCATTCCGATCTCGCTGTGCTGCCCGTCGCGGGTCAGTACCTTGCGTGGGCAGTTCTCGCACAACTCGGGCATCTACACCAACGGCGCGCCCGATGGCGGCTTCAAGGGTGTCTATGCACGCCATCTGGAGGAGGACACGGTGGCGCTGTGGCTGCAACGAGCCGGCTATCGCACGGCCTTGATGGGCAAGTTTCTCAACGGCTATCCCAACAGCGCCTCCAAGAACTACCTCCCGCCCGGCTGGACAGAGTTCATCAGCCCCACGGCGGGCACGGTCTCGGATGGCTTCAACTACACGCTCAACGAGAACGGCACCCTGGTCAGCTACGGCGCAGCCGAGGCCGACTACATGCCAGACGTCCTGACCGCCAAGGCGGTGGACTTCATCACGCGTGCCGCTGCCACACCGAGCACGCCCTTCTTTCTCTACCTGGCGCCGTACTCACCCCACTCACCGGCCACGCCAGCGCCCCGCCACGCCAACGCCTACCCGGGTGTGACGGCGCCGCGCACCGCCTCGTTCAACGAGGCCGATGTGAGCGACAAACCCAGCTGGCTGCGGTCACTGCCCTTGATGGACGCCAAGGCGATCGGCAAGCTTGATGCGCTCTATCGCAAGCGCCTGCAATCCCTGCTGGCAATCGACGAGATGGTCGAGCGCGTGGTTGACACGCTGCGCAGCAACGGTCAGCTCGACAACACCTACGTCATCTTCACCTCGGACAACGGCTTTCATCTGGGCCAGCACCGACTGGAGACCGGCAAGGCCACCGCCTTCGAGGAGGACATCCACGTGCCCTTCATGGTCCGCGGCCCCGGTGTGGTCAAGGGCGGCCGGGTGCGCGCGCTCACCGCCAACGTCGACCATGCCCCCACCTTTGCCGCGATCGCCGGCGCCACCCAGCCCGCCTGGGTCGACGGCCGCTCCCTGCTGCCCTGGTGGCAGGGTCAGACACCCGGCAGCTGGCGCGAGGCCATCCTGCTGTCCTATCGCCCCGGCCCGATCGACCCCGAGTCGCTCAAGCCCGGCCCGCTGGAGGGGCCCGAGTCGCTGGAGCTGAAGCTGATGGCCGAGCTCGTCGACCAGGCCTTCGACGGCCTGCGCCTGGCCGATGGCCGCACCTGGATCGAGTACGCCAACGGTGAGCGCGAGTCCTACGACTTGACCGCGGATCCGGACCAGTTGAGCAACATCGCCGCCAGCCTGCCGGCCGATCAGGTCAACCGCTGGCAGAACTGGACCGCCGGTCTCAAGGCCAGCGCGGGCGCAGCGCTGCGCGACAAGGAGTCCTCCCCGCCCTGAGCTGCCGTTCCTGCCCTCGGCACACCGGTCAGCGCCGGTCGCTGCGCGGCACGCCGCGCTGCACCGCCAGCAGCGCTGCCTCGGTTCGCGAGCGCACCTGCAGCTTCTGCAGAATCACCGTCATGTGGTGCTTCACGGTCTTCTCGGCCAGGTGCAGTGACTCGGCGATGGCACGGTTGCTCAGGCCCTGGCTGAGCAAGGCCAGCACGTCAGTCTCGCGCGGCGTGAGCGTCGAGAACTGGTCTGGCTCCCGGGGCCGCGAGAACTCGGTCAACATCTCGGCAGCCAGACTGGGTGAGACATAAGCTTCGCCGGCCGCCAGGTTGGCAGCGATCGTGCGCAGCTCACTGGCCGACACCCCCTTGAGCACATAGCCGTGCGCCCCGGCCTTCAAGGCAGACAGCAGGCTCTCTGGGGTCTCGGACACCGTCAGCATCATGATGCGCAACCCCGGCAGATGTGCCGACAGCCGCGCCGCCGCCTCGATGCCATCCATCACCGGCATGCTCACATCCAGCAGCGCGAGATCGGGCTGCAGCTGCAGGGCCAACGACACCGCCTCGGCGCCGTTGGGCGCCTGCGCCACGACATCGAAGTCGCTCGACGCGGCCAGCGAACTGGCCACGCCCTCAAGGAACAGCGGGTGATCGTCGGCGATCAGCACGCGAATCGGTCTCCCGGACATCAGACGCCTCCCGCGGGTTGCAAGGGCAGCGCGGCGCGAATCAGCGTACCCTGCCCCGGCGCGGTCACCAGCGCAAAGCGGCCGCCCAGCAGTTGCACGCGCTCTTCCATGAAGTGCAGGCCCAGCCGGCCGGCCTGGCGGGCCTGCAGCGGATCGAAGCCGCCTCCCTGGTCGGACACGCTGACCTCGACCCAGCCGGCGTCGCTGCGCACACGCACCTGAGGTCGCTCGCCAGGCGCATGGCGATGGCTGTTGGTCAGCGACTCCTGCAGCACGCGGTAGATCGTGATGCGCGTGGCCAGCGCCGCCTCGTCGCCCTCGATGGCCAGTTCGGCCTGCACACTGGCACCGCTCTGGCGCTCGAAGTCGCGCAGCGCGCGGCGCACCGTGGCGTCCAGGGTCAGCGACTCGATGCCAGGCATACCCAGACCCGAGGCGATGTTGCGCAGGTCCTTCAGCGACTGCGCCAGGGCGTCGCGGATGGTGCGCAGCTCGGGCTGCTCTGGCGACGCGGTGACCAACTCGTCGATGCGCATCAGCGCATAGGCCAGGGTCTGCGCCGGCGCGTCGTGCAAGTCGGCGGCCACGCGGTGCAGGAACTGCTCGTTGAGGGCGGTGGTGGCTGCGCCCGCCTCGCGCAGCCGCAGGCGCATGCGCTCGTTCTCGGCAAAGGCCAGGCTCAGCTGCTGCAGCTGGCGGCGCAGGTCGTGACGCTGCTGGCCGATGGTGTCGTTGGCACGCCGCACCTGCAGGTACAGCGCGGTGAAGATCGCCAGCGTCGCCACCGCTACCAGGGCCCAACTGCGCCACTGCGCCTCGCGGATGTCGGCGTCGATGTTGTGCGTCGAATGGTAGAACTCGGCCACGGCGGTGACGGGTGCCTGCGGACTGGCGCGCACCGGTACGTGCACCTCCAGCAGGCGGTGCCACAGCACCCGCTCGTCGACGTGCTCGTGCTCGGTCAGCTCGGACATGTGTGCCTGCAGTTCGCCCCGCAGCGCGGCAGCCAGCGGCCCCTGCACCGGCACCTGCTGGCCGATCTGCTGGGACTGGCTGCTGTAGAGCAACTGGCCCTGCGGGCTCCACAGCTTGAAACGCACCACCTTGCGGGCCAGCGGGCCGTGGATGAAGATGCGGTCCAGCGTCTGCGTCGCCTGATCCACCAGCGGCGAGCCAGGCGACTGCGTCAGGCCCTGGACCTCCGAGGCCAGGATGCTCTCGACGTAGACGCCCGCCACCGCTGCCGCACGCCGCACGGCACTGTGCTCGATCTCGTGGCTGATCCAGGTGCCGACCACCAGCATGCCCACAGCCAGCAACAGCGTGCACACCACCAGGAACTGGCGTGAGAAGCTGACCCGATCGAACGAGGGCAAGCCCACGGCGACGGCAGCCCCGGTGGGTGCCGGGTCGGTGACCATGCGGGCCATGCTAGCAGCCGACGGCCCCGGCTCCATCCGACCAAGGTCCGATGCGCTCAAGCCTTGCGACCCTGGCGCAGCGCGCGGCGCTGGCAAGAATCGACAGCGTTCGTGACAGCCCACCGGAGCCGACATCATGACCCACCGCACCCACCCCCTGCTGGCCGCCGCCCTCGCCACCCTGGCGCTGCTCGGCACGGCCACGGCCGCCCTGGCCGCCGAGACCGACTCGGCGATCGCCCGTGGCGGTCGCCTCTACGACAAGTTCTACGGCGAGAACCAGGCCGCCAAGCCCGACGCCGACCACCCCGCCTACCCGGTCAAGGGCGGCAAGTACGGCAAGGACACGTCCTGGCGCTGCAAGGAGTGCCATGGCTGGGACTACCGCGGCAAGGACGGCGCCTACGCCAAGGGCGGACACGCCACCGGCATCGTCGGCGTGCAGGGTGCGGCCGGCCGCGACCCGGCGGCCATCGTCGCCCTGCTCAAGGACAGCCGCCATGGCTACACCGACAGGCAACTCTCGGCCAAGGACATGAACGACCTGGCGCTGTTCATCAGCAAGGGCCAGATCGACATGACCCGCTACGTCGATGCCAGCAACAAGGCCAAGGGCAACGCGGCCAAAGGTGAGGGCTACTACAACACCATCTGCGCCGGCTGCCACGGTGTGGACGGCAAGAAGGTCAAGGACGGCCCGCCGCTGGGCTCGGTGGCCGACAACGGGGCCGAGATGATGCACAAGATCCTCAACGGCCAGCCTGGCGAAGGCATGCCGGCCCTGCGCCTGCTCGACGCGCAGATCGCGGCGGACATCGCCAGCCACATGACGAGCCTGCCCAAGCAGTGAGCGCGCCCGGGTGCGCCCGGTCGCACCCGTCCTTGAACGCCGGCGCGTCCGCCGCACCCTCCACAGCATCGCCGCATGAAACGCCTTTTCGACTGGTTTCGTCGCCCCGCCGCGCTGGGCTCCACCCTGCTGGCCGGCGCCCTGGCCGGCATCCTGTTCTGGGGCGGCTTCAACACGGCGATGGAGCAGACCAACAGCCTGTCGTTCTGCACCTCGTGCCATGAGATGACGCCGGTCTACGAGGAGTACAAGCAGAGCGTGCACTACCGCAACGCCTCGGGCGTGCGCGCCATCTGTTCGGACTGCCACGTGCCGCGCGACTGGACCCACAAGCTGGTGCGCAAGGTCCAGGCCACCGGCGAGCTCTGGCACAAGCTGGCCGGCACCATCGACACGCCAGAGAAGTTCGAAGCCCGACGCGCCGTGCTGGCTGAGCGGGTCTGGCAGGGCATGCGTGCCAATGACTCGCGCGAATGCCGCAACTGCCACGCCTACGAGACCATGGACTTCCACAAGCAGACCACCCGGGCCCGCGAGAAGATGGAAGACGCCGCGCGGCAGGGCAAGACCTGCATCGAATGCCACCAGGGCATCGCCCACCGCAAGCCGGCCGTGGCCCATGACGACTGAGGCCCTCGGACGCGTGCCAGTGCCCCACTGAGGGGCCCGACGACCGGCAGCCCGCAGTCAGAACTGACACAGATCAATCGGCCTGCCACCAATCGGCGACAATACAGGGTTTTTGCCAATCCGCCGCGGCGCCTGCACCCGCGGTGCGTCGGCGTTTTTACTGACCCTCACCGCCAGCCCCCATGAGTGCCTTTCACGAAGAGCGCGTCCTGAGCGTGCACCACTGGACCGACCGCCTGTTCAGCTTCACCACCACGCGCGACACCGGCCTGCGCTTTTCGAACGGTCACTTCACGATGATCGGCCTGCGGGTGGACGGCAAGCCGCTGCTGCGCGCCTACTCGATCGTCAGTCCCAACTACGAGGAGCATCTGGAGTTCCTCAGCATCAAGGTGCCCGACGGCCCGCTGACCAGCCGGCTGCAGCACATCCAGGTGGGCGACAGCATCATCGTCGGCAAGAAGCCCACGGGCACGCTGCTGATCGACTACCTGGTGCCGGGCAAGCGCCTGTACATGCTGTCGACCGGCACCGGCATGGCGCCGTTCCTCAGCATCATCCGTGACCCGGACACCTACGAGAAGTTCGAAGAAGTCATCCTGGTGCACGGTGTGCGGCAGGTGAAGGAGCTGGCCTACCACGATTACCTCACCACCGAGCTGCCGCAGCACGAGTTTCTGGGCGAGATGGTCAGCAAGCAGTTCAAGTACTACCCCACCGTCACCCGCGAGCCGTTCAAGAACCAGGGCCGCGTGACCGACCTGATCGAGAACGGCAAGATGGCTGCCGACCTGGGCCTGCCGGCGCTCAATGCCGCCGAGGACCGCGTGATGATCTGCGGCAGCCCCGAGATGCTGCGCGACCTGAAGACCATGATGGAAGCCCGTGGCCTGAAGGAAGGCAGCACCACCACGCCGGGCGACTTCGTCATCGAGCGCGCCTTCGTCAGCCAATGACGCCGCGCCCCGCGCGCCTGCCTTGACGATCGGCCACCTTCGGGTGGCCGATTTACTTTACAAAGCAGACGCGAGCCGGCCTGACGAGCGCGCGACGATCCATGCATCGCCGGGCCCGACCTGCCCCGCCCCGCCCTCATGCCCCTGCCAAGCCCACGTCGATTCACTGCGCTGTTGCCCCTGCTGCTGGCCGCCTGCGCCAGCGTCGAGCGCGCCGCCACGCCCCCCGCTTCCACCCCCGAGCTGCCTGCCCGCTGGACCGCCACCGACACCGACCGGCCAGTCGCCAACACCGCGCTGGCCACCTGGTGGCAGCAACTGGGCAGCGCCGAGTTCAACACCCTGGCCGAGCGCGCGCTGACGCGCA
>JAFLDI010000077.1 GCA_017302485.1 Burkholderiales bacterium
GCACCGCCTCGAGCTGCTGACCGCGGCTCTGCAGGGCGCCAGCGATGCGGGCCAGCGACGCGGCCATGGCCGCGTTGTCGCGGGTGAGTTCATCAACCTCGCGCACCGCGGCGGTCACGGTCTCGATGCTGCCGGCGTGCTCGCTGGTATCGGCCGACAGGGTGGCGAAGACCTCGCCCACATTGCGCACCGAGCGGACGATCTCGCCCATGGCCGTGCCGGCCGCATCGACCAGGCCGGAGCCCTGGTGAACCGTCTCATTGGATCGCTGGATCAGGGCCTTGATCTGCGAGGCACTGGCGGCCGAGCGCAGTGCCAGCGAGCGCACCTCGGCGGCCACCACGGCGAATCCGCGGCCCTGCTCGCCGGCCCGCGCGGCTTCCACCGCAGCGTTCAGGGCCAGGATGTTGGTCTGGAAGGCGATGCCGTCGATGACGCCGATGATCTCGGCGATCTCGCGCGAGGAGGTGTCGATGTCGCGCATGGTGTTCACCACGCGGCTGAACAGCTCGGCGCCATGCTCGGCCTGCTGCGAGGCGTGTTCAGCCGTGCTGCGGGCCTCCAGGGCGGCGTCGGCACTGCTCTTGACGATCACGCTGATCTGCTCGAGCGTCATCACCGTGTCGCGCAGACCAGCCGCGCCGCGCTCGGTGCGGCCCGTGAGCTGCTGGGATTCCTGCGCCAGTTCGGCCGAAGCCGACTGCACCTCCGACGAGGCCACGCGCGCTTCGCGCAGCGCGCCGGCCATGCGGTCCTGCAGATCGCGCAGGCGCATGCCCAGCGCCGACTCGGCACGCACGGCACTCAGGTTCAGGCGAATCGGGCCTTGCTGGCCCATCGCACGGATCAGGAAGGCCACGTCGGCGTTCTCGGCAAACTGCCGACCCAGGCTCAGCGTGCGCGTCGACAGCATGGCACCCTGAATGGCCAGCAGCAGCAGGGGCAGGACCTGCAGCGGCCGAGCCACCCCAGCGCCCCAGGACAGGACCACGGGTGAGACCAGCAGCAGCGCCGTCGCGGCCGCCAGCAGTGGGACGCTGCGCAAGGGCGGCAGCAGGCTCAGGACCAGCATCGACACCACCACGCCCTGCGCCATGTCGGGGGCCAGCGCCTGCCAGCAGGCGGCCAGCCACACCATCGCCAGGCCGACACCCACGGTATCGAGTCGGCGCCAACGCCGCCAGGCCCAGGCCACGGTGCCGACCGCGATGCCGGCTGCGCCAACCGCCCACAGGGCGTGATCGGGCCCGGTATGGGTGCCCAGCAGCGCCAGAAGCGACAGGACAGCCAGACCCGGCAGGAAGGAAGCGTTGACGCTGAACATCTCGAAACCGCAAGACCCGCCATGGTGGGTGGCAGGAGCTTCATCAAGGAGGGGCCAGCTTACGTCGGGGCGGCGCGATGGCGTCCATCGATATGCAGCACCAGCGCGCCTCATTTGAGCGCTTAGGCCCGCTGCGCTCATCCTAGAGTGCCCACAGGCACCCCGGAGGCCCTTGTGCGCCACGCCCGGATGCCACGCCACCACGGCAGCGCCCCCGCCACAAGGACAACCACCCATGAAGCGCATCCTGATCGTTGAGGACCAGCCCGATATCCGCGAACTGATCCGCATGAGCCTGGAGGCGAGCGACATCGAGCTGCACGAGGCCGAGGATGGCGAGACGGCGCTGCAGATGACGCGTCAGCTGCAGCCCGACCTGCTGCTGCTGGATGTGATGATGCCGGGCTCCCTGGACGGTCTGGGCGTGTGCCAGCGACTCAAGGCCGACGCGGCGCACAGACGCACCCGCATCGTGATGCTGTCGGCGCGCAGCGGTGCTGCCGACCGCCAGGCGGGCCTGCGCGCCGGCGCCGATGATTACCTGGTCAAGCCCTTCAGTCCCCGCCAGCTGCTGCAGGTGGTGCGGCGCAGCCTGTGACCCGGCCGAGGCACTGACGATCCGGAGCCCGCGTGGAAGTCATCGAGCACCACCGACACCACGGCAAGCGCGTGGTCGGCGCGCCGCCCGACGCACTGGCGCGCTGGCTGGGTTCGGCCCGGCTGACCGGGGCTCTGGCCCTGGGGCTGCTGATGATGGACTGGACGGCGCCCATGGCCGATGCGTCGCCCTGGCTGACCGCGCTGCCGGCGCTGGCGCTGGCTGCGCTGCTGTGGCGTCAATCGGTGCTGCGCTGGCGTGCCGAGCGCTACATGCTCGACCGCGGCGACGAGGCGGCCGCCCGCACCCGCTGGCTGGACGCGGTCAGTGGCCTGTCACCCGACGCGGTGCTGGTGTTCGAACGCGACGCCGAAGGCCAGCTGCGTCTGGTCTTCACCAACCCGGCCTTCAGCGCGCTGTTCGGCCTGCGGCCGCAGGAGCTGCTCGGGCTCAGCGAGGCAGCCGCCGATGAATGGCTGTCCGGACTGGCCAGTGACGAGCGTCCGATGCCGCCATTGCAAGGCGGCGACGCCACCATTGAGCTGGCCGGGCCGCCGCTGCGCACCCTGCAGCGCACCTCGCGTGAAGACCGCGCGCAGCGCGTCTACTATTTCCGGGACATCACCCACGAGACGGCGGTCGAGCGTCTGAAGAGCGAGTTCCTGACCACCGCGGCGCACGAGCTGCGCACGCCGCTGGCCAGTGTCTATGGGTTCTCCGAGCTGCTGCTGTCCACCCGGCTGACGGATGATCGGCGCCGGCAGATCAGCGAGGTGGTCCACCGCCAGGCGGGCGTGCTCAAGCACCTCGTCGACGAACTGTTGGACCTGGCGCGTCTCGATGCCCGAGGCGAGGCCGACTTCCAGCCGCAGGACTGCGACCTGCGCGACGTCGCTCGGGCCGCCATCGAGTCGGCGCTGAGCCCTGGACAGGACCAGCGACTGCAATCCGCCCTCGGCGAGCAGTGCCTGTGGGTGCGCGGCGACCCGGCCCGGCTGTGCCAGGTGCTGGTCAACCTGCTGGCCAATGGCCTGAAGTACTCCAACGCGCCGGCGCCAGTGCAACTGCATCTGCACCTGGATCACCACGATGGCCGCGACTGGGCCGTGGCCACGGTCAGCGACCAGGGCATCGGGATGTCAGCCGAGCAGCAGGCGCGGGCCTTTGAGCGCTTCTACCGGGCCGACCCCTCCGGACACCTGCTGGGTGCCGGCCTGGGCCTGGCCATCGTGCAGGAAATCGTGCAACGCCATGGCGGCCGGGTCACGCTGCGCAGCACCCTGGGCGTGGGCAGCCACTTTTCGGTGTGGCTGCCGCTGTGCGCCGCGGTCGAGCCGGCCCCCGCCCGCGAGGCCGAGGCGCTTACCAGCTGACCTCGCGGTCAGGCGTGGCGCCAATGCGGTGGATCGAAAGGTCTGCACCCTCGTACTCCTCCTCCTGGCTCAGGCGCAGGCCCATCACGGCCTTGATCAGGCCGTAGACCACCAGACCGCCGGCGAAGGCCCAGGCCACCCCGGCGAGCGTTCCGATCAGTTGCGCCATGAACGTGACGCCACCCAGACCGCCCAGTGCCGTCTGGCCGAAGAGGCCGCAGGCGATGCCGCCCCAGGCACCGCACAGGCCATGCAGCGGCCACACGCCCAGCACATCGTCGATCTTCCAGCGGTTCTGGGTGAGCGTGAACAGCGAGACGAAGATCGCTCCGGCCACGCCGCCCACCACCAGTGCGCCGGCCGGGTGCATCAGGTCGGAGCCCGCGCACACCGCCACCAGACCGGCCAGCGGGCCGTTGTAGGCAAAGCCGGGGTCGTTCCTGCCCATCAGCACCGCCACCAGCGTGCCGCCGACCATGGCCATCAGCGAGTTCACTGCCACCAGGCCCGAGATCTTGTCGATGGTCTGCGCACTCATCACATTGAAGCCGAACCAGCCCACGGCCAGGATCCAGGCCCCCAGCGCCAGGAAGGGAATGCTGGACGGCGGGTGTGCGCTCATCGCACCGTCCTTGCGGTAGCGGTTCTGGCGGGCGCCCAGCAGAAGCACCGCCGCCAGGCCGATCCAGCCGCCCACGGCATGCACCACGACCGAGCCGGCAAAGTCATGGAACTCGGCGCCAGCCACGCCCTTGAGCCAGGCCTGGAGCTCGAACTTGCCGCCCCAGACCACCCCTTCAAACACCGGGTAGATGAAGCCCACCAGCACCGCGGTGGCCAGCAACTGGGGCTGGAAGCGCGCCCGCTCGGCAATGCCGCCCGACACGATGGCCGGGATGGCTGCGGCAAAGGTCAGCAGGAAGAAGAACTTGACCAGCTCGTAGCCGTTCTTCTGCGCCAGCACCTCGGCGCCGCTGAAGAAGCTGACCCCATAGGCCACGGTGTAGCCGACAAAGAAGTAGGCGATGGTCGAGACCGCGAAGTCGACCAGGATCTTGACCAGCGCATTGACCTGGTTCTTCTTGCGCACCGTGCCCAGCTCCAGGAAGGCGAAGCCGGCGTGCATGGCCAGCACCATGATGGCGCCGAGCAGGATGAACAGGGCGTCGGTGCCCTGCTTGACTTGATCCATCGTGACTCTCCAGTGGGGCGGCGCACCATGGCCGCGCGAAAACCGCACCAGGAAAGCAATCGATGTGCCCGGGTTGGTGCGCCGCCACACCCGGCGCTGCGCCCAGCGCCGCACCATCTCGCAGCCAGAATGCCCCACCACAGTGCATTCAGCACCGCGACGGGGCGACGAGGCGGTCACATCATCTCGGCGGTCCGCACGGCCACCAGCACCACCTCGCCGCGCTCCTCGCGCGGACGATGGCGCAGCCACCAGACACTGCCCTTCTTGATCGCCCAGGGCAGCAGGTCAGCCCCCGGCGCCTGACCCAGGCGAGCGCCGGTCATCAGGTAGGCCGCCGCCAGTCCCAGCGTCGGTTGGTGACCCACCACCAGCACCGGCTCACGCGAGTCCGGCCAGCGTGCGGCGGCCAGCAGGCCTTCGACGCCTCCCTCGGGCGCCAGCGCCTCGGCCAGCTTGACCCTGCGCTCCAGCGCCGCGGCGGTCTGCTGGCAGCGCAGCGCCGGGCTGCTGATCACGCGGGCCCCTGCCGGCAGGAAGCGGTTGAGCCAGTCGGCCGCGCGCCGCGCCTGCTTCAGGCCGCGCGGCGTGAGGCCGCGGTGGGGGTCGTCGATGCCGGGCGCGATCTCCTCGGCCTCGGCGTGGCGCCACAGGATCAGGTCCATGCGTGTCCCCGTCAGCTGCCGTAGCGCCCCATCAGTGCCGCCTGGGCGCCCGGCCCCCCCGGCTGCACCCGCTGGTAGCGGCCATCGGCGCCGAGTTGCCAGGCGTCGCAGGCGTCGTGCAGGTAGGGCACCAGTGCCTCGTCGATGACGCGCTGGCGCAGCGACGGATCGCGCACCGGCCAAGCCACTTCGACGCGGCGTGTCATGTTGCGGTTCATCCAGTCGGCGCTGGACAGGTACAGGGCCTCGTCGTCTTCGGCCGCGCCCCAGCGCAGGTAGATGATGCGCGAGTGCTCCAGAAAACGGCCCACGATCGAGCGCACCCGGACCCGATCGGTCCAGCCGGGCACACCCGGCGGCAGCATGCAGGCGCCGCGCACGATCAGGTCGATCTCGGCACCGGCCTGGGCGGCTGTGACCAGTGCATCGATCAGCGGCAGGTCGGTCAGCGCGTTGCATTTGAGCACCACCCGGGCCGACCCGCCGGCGCGCGCCGCGTCAGCCACGCGGGCCAGCAGCTTGAGCAGACGGTCCTGCAGCACAAAGGGTGCCGTCAGCAGCTGTCGTGGCGGGCGCACCGCGGCCTGGCTGGCGATCTGCTGGAACACGCCTTCGGCGTCGGCACACAGCTGGGGGTCGGCGCTGAGCATGCCCAGGTCGGTGTAGAAGCGCGCGGTCCTGGGGTTGTAGTTGCCGGTGGACAGGTGCAGGTAGTCGCGCAGCCTGGTGCGGCCACGGGCATCGGTCTCGCGGCGCGTGACCAGCAGCAGCTTGGCATGGGTCTTCAGACCCACCACCCCGTACACCACCTGGGCCCCCACCGCCTCCAGGCGCTCGGCCCAGTTGATGTTCGCCTCTTCGTCGAAGCGGGCCTTGAGTTCGACCACCGCCGTGACTTCCTTGCCGCGACGCGCGGCCTCGATCAACAGATCGCCCAGCACCGACTTGTCACCGGTGCGGTAGATGGTCTGGCGGATCGCCAGCACATCGGGGTCATGCACCGCCTGGCGCAGGAACTCGACCACCGGCTCGAAGCTCTCGAAGGGATGGTGCAGCAGCAAGTCGCGTTGCTTGAGCAACTCGAACACCGAGCTGCCCCGCGGCCAGCGGCGCTCAGGCCAGCGCGGCTCAAAGGGCGTGAAACGCAGGCCGCCGATGTCATCGGCCTGGTCGATCAACTGGTTCAGGCGCACCAGATTGACCGGACCGTTGACCCGGTAGACGGCCGCCTCGGGCAGGTCGAACTGTTGCAGCAACAGCCGCCACAGCGGCTCGGGGCACGTATTGACCACCTCCAGCCGGATCGCCTGGCCGTAGTGGCGGGTGCTCAGCCCGGTGCGAAGCGCCTGGCGCAGGTTGGCCACATCCTCCTCGTCGACGTCCAGGTCCGAGTCGCGCGTCACCCGGAACTGCGAGAAGGCCTCGACCGTTCGGCCCGGAAACAGCGCCTCCAGATGGGCCCGCATCACGCTGGTCAGCATCACGAAGACCTGCTGACCCGGTGCGCACACCTCGGCCGGCAGTCGGATCACCCGCGGCAGCACACGCGGCACCTTGACGATGGCTATCGCGTTCTCACGACCGAAGGCATCGCGGCCCGCCAACTGAACAATGAAGTTCAGCGATTTGTTGGCCACCAGCGGGAACGGGTGCGCCGGGTCCAGCACCACCGGCATCAGCAGCGGCCGCACCTCGCGCTCGAAGAAGCGCTCGACCCAGCGGCGCTGCGCGGCATCACGCTCGGCGTGGTTGAGGATCATCACGCCCTGCCCGGCCAGCGCCGGCATGACCTCATCGTTGAACAAGGCGTACTGCTCGTCGATCAGCGCATGGGCCTCGGCGGCCACATCGGCCAGGCTGCCCGGCTCGCTGGTACCGCTGCGGGCGGCCTCGACGACGTCGGCAAAACGCACCTCGAAGAACTCGTCCAGATTGGACGAGACGATGGTGATGTAGCGCAGGCGCTCGAGCAGCGGCACATCCAGGCGGCGCGCCTGCGCCAGGACGCGGCGGTTGAATTCCAGCAGGGAGCGCTCGCGGTCGAGCAGCGGCAGGGCGCCGGTGGGACGGATCATCGGCGCAGTCTATGAAGGAATCGTGACAGCCTCGTGACGCGGCATGACGGCGTCCCGTGCCGGCACCAGCAGCTCGACGAAGCGGTCCGTGACGCTGCCCCAGCCAAAGTGCAGCGCCCGCTGGCGCGCATGGGCGCGTGGGACGCGCAGCGCCGCGAAGGCTGCAGCGCGCAGGTCCTCGTCCAGCACGCCGGCCGGGCTGTCGCCCAGCACATCCTGCGGTCCCGGGACGGGAAAGGCTGCCACCGGTGTGCCGCAGGCCAGCGCCTCCAGCATCACCAGGCCAAAGGTCTCGCTGCGGCCGGGAAAGACGAAGGCATCGGCGCTGGCGTAGAGGGCCGGCAAGGTCTCGCGCGGCACCACGCCCCGCCAGACAACCTGCGGATAGCGCCGCTGCAACTCGGCCGCCAGCGGTCCCTCGCCGTACACCAGCTTGGTGCCCGGCAGGTCCAGCTCCAGAAAGGCGGGCAGGTTCTTCTCCCAGGACAGGCGGCCCACGTACAGCCACAGCGGCCGCGGCAGGTCGAGCTCGGCCGGCGGCACCGGCTGGAACAAGGACAGGTCCACGCCATGGTCCCAGCGCTGCAGCCGGCCGAATCCGTGGCCTTGCAGGATCCGCAGCATGCCCTCGGTGGGCACCATCACCGACGACGAGGCGGCATGGAAGCGCCGGAACCAGGCGTAGCCCCAGCGCTCCGGGATGCGCAGCGCGCGCGCCAGGATCTCCGGGAAACGGGTGTGAAAGGCGGTGCTGAAGCGCCATCCGCGGCGCAGGCAGTGGCGCCGCGCGGCGCTGCCCATCGGCCCCTCGGTGGCGATGTGCACTGCATCGGGCGCGGCCTCGTCCAGACAGCGCGCCACCTGTGCGCCAGGCCGCCAGGCCAGCTCGATCCCAGGGTAGCCCGGGCAGGGAACGCGGCGGTAGGCCGAGGGCTCGATCAACTGCACCGTGTGGCCCAGCGCCTGCAGGCCCTTGACCAGTTCCACCAGTGTGGTGACCACGCCGTTGACCTGGGGCAGCCAGGCATCGGTGACCAGGGCGATCTTCACACGGCGGTTTCCTTGGCCAGCGCCGGCAGCTCGGACACCGGCCGCGCCTGCAGCACGGGCAGCGGCGTCGCCTGCCCGGCCAGGCGCGCGTGGGCAGACCAGTCCAGCAACTCCAGCCTGCCGTCAGCATGTTCGGCCAGCGCGCTGAGGCTCTCAACCCAGTCGCCGTCGTTGGCGTAGAGCACGCCGTCGATCTCGCGCAGCTCGGCGTGATGAATGTGGCCGCAGACCACGCCATCAGCGCCGCGGCGGCGGGCCTCGCGGGCCACGGCCTGCTCGAAGTCACCGATGTAGCTGACTGCCCGCTTGACCTTGAGCTTCAGGTAGCGCGACAGGCTCCAATAGGGCAGCCCCAGGCGCGCGCGCAGGCGGTTGAGCTGCCAGTTCAGCCGCAGTGCCAGTTCGTAGGCGTGGTCGCCCAGATGCGCCAGCCAGCGCGCGCACTGCACCACGCCATCGAAGCGATCGCCATGGGTGATCCACAAGCGCCGACCATCGGCCGTCAGATGCACCGGGTCATCGACCACTTCGATGCCACCGAAGTGATGGCCCAGGAAGTGCCGCGCGAACTCGTCGTGGTTGCCCGGCACGAAGACCACCCGCGTGCCCTTGCGTACCTTGCGCAGCAGCTTCTGCACGACGTCGTTGTGGGCCTGCGGCCAGTGCCAGTGGCGGCGCAGTTGCCAGCCATCGACGATGTCGCCCACCAGGTACAGCGTGTCGCAGCGGGTCAGCCGCAGGAAGTCCAGCAGCGCCTCGGCCTGACACCCCGCCGTGCCCAGGTGCAGATCCGAGATCCACAGCGTGCGATAGCGCTGCACAGCGACCAGGCTGTCGTCGTCGTCGGTGAGGTCGGGCTGATCCATGGCCCGCCATCGTCGCGGTCTGCCACGACCCCGCCATGACGGGGCCGTGACTGCAGCGTGACGCCCCCTTCAGGCGAGGTCGAAAGGCAGGCTGCGGATCGGCCGGCCGGTCAGGCGGCTGATGGCGTTGGCGAACGCGGGCGCCAGCGGCGGCAGGCCTGGCTCACCCATGCCGGTGGGTGCCTCGACGCTGGGCACGATGTGCACCGCAAAGGCCGGCATGTCAGTGATGCGGGCCAGCGTGTAGTCGCCGAAGTTGCCCTGCTCCACCACGCCGTCCTTGAGCGTGATGGCGGCGCCCGGCAGGCACATGCCCAGCCCCATCAGGGCCGCGCCCTGCACCTGCGCTTCCACGGTGCGCGGATTGACCGCCAGATTGCAATGCACGCCGGCGGTGACCTGGTGCAGCGTCGGCCGGCCGCCTTGCAGCGAGGCCTCGACCACATAGGCCACCACCGAGTTGAAGGACTCGTGCAACGCCACGCCCCAGGCGCGGCCAGCGGGCAGCGGTGTCTTGCCGTAGCCGCTGCGCTCCACCGCCAGCGCCAGCGCGGCGCGGTGGCGCGGGTGCTTGTCGCCCATCAGGCTCAGGCGGTAGGCCACCGGGTCCTGCTGGGTCTCGCGGGCGATCTGGTCGATCAGTGTCTCCATGACGAAGGCGGTGTGGGTGCTGCCCACGCTGCGCCACCACAGGACCGGCACGTTCTGCTTGGGGTGGTGGACGGTCAGGCGCATCGGCAGCGCATAGGGCTCGCGCATGCCTTCGACCGCGGTGGCGTCGATGCCGTTCTTGACCATCATGCCCTCGAAGGGGCTGCCGGTGACGATGGACTGGCCGACGATCACATGGTCCCAGGCCAGCACGCGGCCCTGGGCATCGAAGCCGATCTGTGCACGGTGCAGGTGCATCGGGCGGTAGTAGCCGCCGCGCAGATCATCCTCGCGCGTCCAGACGGTCTGGATCGGCGCCTTCAGGCCAGCCGCCCAGGCGGCCTTGGCGATGCCGCAGGCCTCGACCACGTAGTCGCTGCTGGGGATGGCGCGGCGACCAAAGCCGCCACCGGCCATCTGCACGTTCAGGGTGACCTGCTCGGGCTTCAGGCCCAGCACCCGCGCCGCCGCCATGCCGTCCAGGCCGGCCATCTGCGAACCCACCCACAGCGTGACGCCATCGGCGCGCGGCTCGACGGTGCAGTTCAGCGGCTCCATCGGCGCGTGGGCCAGGTAGGGGAAGCTGAACTCGGCCTCGATGCGCTTGGGCGCACCGGCCAGCGGGCCCATGTCGGCGTCGAAATGCTTCGGCCCGGGCTGGCGCGCCAACGCACGGTAGTCGGCCAGCTGGCGGGCGCTGTCGACCTTCTCGACACCCGAGGTGTCCCAGTCGATCTTCAGCGCCTGGCGGCCCTGGATCGCCGGCCAGGTGCTGCGGGCGATCACCACCACGCCCTCGGCGCCGCGGTCCAGCGGCACGCGCAGCACGGCCTGCACACCCTTGACCGCCCTGGCGGCGCTGTCGTCCACCGAGCGCGGCCTGGCGCCGAAGACCGGCGGACGCGCCACCACCGCGACCAGTTGGCCCGGGCGCTTCACATCCAGACCGAAGGACTGCCGGCCGCTGCTCTTGGCGCGCGCATCCAGTCAAAGTGATCGACCAAACGCCACCGACGGTTACTTGCGCTGACATCGACACTTGCGACTACTCGACGAACAACCCACGCTACTGGAACTACGGAGACAACTGGTGGGATAAC
>JAFLDI010000078.1 GCA_017302485.1 Burkholderiales bacterium
ATCAACAACGCCGGCGTGATCGCGCCGCTGCGCGACCTGGCCCGCATCGACGCGGCAGACACGCTGCAGGCCCTGCGCGTCGGACTGGAAGCCCCCGCCCTGCTGTGCGCCGCATTCATCGCCGCCACCGCTGACTGGCGCGTGCCACGCCGCGTGCTGAACATCTCCTCGGGCCTGGGCCGCCGGGCGATGGCCGGCAGCGCCTCGTACTGCGCGGCCAAGGCGGGGCTGGACCACCTCAGCCGCTGCCTGGCACTGGAGGAGGCTGCCCGACCCAACGGCGCCCGCGTGGTCTCGCTGGCGCCAGGCGTGATCGCCACCGACATGCAGGTGCAGCTGCGTGGCGCCGACCCCGCCGAGTTTGCCGACCGCAGTGCCTTCGTGGCGATGCACGACAGTGGTCAGTTGCTCAGCCCCGAAGCGGCCGCGGCGCGCGTGCTGGCCTTCCTGGATCGCGCCGACTTCGGCGAGCAGCCGGTGGCAGATGTACGTGGTTGATCAACCGCTCTGGCCAGGCTTGTCGCGGTACATCGCCACGTCGGCACGCTGCACCAGGGTGTCGACGTCCTGCCCATCACGCGGGTAGATCGCCACCCCCACCGACAGGCTCAGCTCGATGTCCTGGCCCAGTCCAGGCGCCTCCAGCGGCAGCTCCATGCAGCGCTTGAGCTTGTCCACCACATGCCGGGCATCGGCCTCGGTGCTGATCTGGTCGAGCAGGACCAGGAACTCGTCGCCCGCCCACCGCGCCACCATGTCGCCCTCGCGCAGCTGAGCCTGCAGGCGTTGACCCAGGGCCACCAGCACGCGGTCGCCGGCGTCGTGACCGAAGCGATCATTGACCTCCTTGAAGCGATCGAGGTCGATGAACAGGACGGCGAACATGCTGCCGTCGGCCGAACGACGTTGACGGGCCATCCGCTCCTCCAGGCGGCGCAACACCGCCTCGCGGTTGGCCAGGCCGGTCAGGCGATCGGTGGTCAGTCGCTGCGTCATGGCCTGGAAGCTCTTGGCCAGGTCACCGATCTCGTCGCCGCGGCGGATGCCCAGCGGCGCGTTGAAGTCGCCCTCGCCCACCCGACGCGCGGCCACGCTCAGCTGGCGCAGGTCGCGCGCCACCACACTCAGGCTGGCCAGACCGATGCCGATGGCCAGCAGCGCCGCCAGCACCGCCAGACCGAGCGTGCGGTAGACGTTGTCGGTGATGCGCTGCAGGAAGTCCGACCGGGGCACGGCCACGGCGATCACCCAGTCCAGTCCGGCGGCGTCCCGGATCCGCGCCCAGGCCACCTGCACCGCCGCACCGTCAGGGCCGCTGATCTTGATGGTGCGGGTGGCCCCATGGTCACCCGGCAGAGCCATCAGCTCACGCACCGCCCGGTGCGTGGCCACCAGCAAAGGGTTGTCGGACTGCTCGGCATCCAGACGCTCGCTGCGTCCGTCGGCGCCCTGGCGCAGGTAACTGCCGCGCGAGGTGGCGATCAACTTGCCGTCTGGCTCGGCCACAAATGCCAGGCCGTTGGGCGACAGCGGCAGCGAGCGGACGAAATCGCTGAGCGACTGCAGCGAGACATCGGTGGCCACCACGCCGCCCAGTCCACCGTCGGCGTTGGGCACGCGCCGCGCCCGGGTGGCCACCAGGCCCTGGGTGCGGAAGTCAATGTAGATCGAGGTCCAGATCTCGGTGCCACTGTCACGGCTGGCCTGGTACCAGGGTCGCTCACGCGGCTCGAAGACCTTGTCCTCGACCACCGGTTCGACCAGCGGACCGCGAATGCCATGCATCCTGTAGAGCGTGCGCGGCCCGCTGCCTGCGGTGCGCAGCCGCACCTGTGCATCCTGCGCCGAGTCGCGCCACAGCCCGAAGAAGTGGCCCTGCTCGTCGCCGTAGTAGGCATAGTTGTTCAGCTCCCGGTGAACCGACGTGGCCTGCCAGAACCGGGTGCGCAGCGCATCCAGATCATCGGCCAGGCGGGCCGGCGCTGTCAGTCCCTCGGGAAACGCCACCTCCAGCACGGCCGCTGAGCCGAACACATGCTTCTCGACCGCCTGCGAGATGCGGCCAACGGTTTCGCCCAGCAACTGGCCAGACAGCGAGTCCACGGCCGTGCGCCCCGCCCGGTAGGACAGCAGCCCGATCATGACCGCCAGCAGCAGAACCAGCACCACATAGGGCACGGTCAGCAGTTGACGCAGGCTGAGGCTGCGGAAGAACGCCATCACCGACTCCGGAACACCTGGCCTTCATTCCCTCGGTCTGAAAGCCACTCTGTTTTTTGCTGGGGTCAGTGTAGACAGTCCGGCGCACCCTCTGCCCTCGGGGTCGGCGCGCCAAAACACATTTGCATCACGTCAAAGATGCTCGAAAGCAACAACCCATGCCCAATAAAGTGAAAACCGCCTTTCGGCGGTTCTCTGGGCCCCATTCCAAGGCAGGCAGGCGCCCCCGCCCCTGGACATGCCGGCGCCACCGCAGCCCAAGCGGGATGCGAGGCGCCTTGGGGTTCACTTGATCAGACCAGCGGCGCGAGCGCGCGCCTCGTCCTCGCGGATGTGCTTGATGAAGTAGTTGACGTAGAACCAGCCCATGCCCAGGGTGAAGGCGATGACGGCGGCACTCAGCAGGCCATAGTCGGTGGTGAAGAAGTCGCGCAGAGCATGCATGGTGTTCTCCTCTCAGGATCGTTGCAGCGATGCCATGATCAGACGCTACCGGCGCCCTGGACTGGTTGAGAAAACGCAAGCTTCGATGCGGCCACTCAACCGGCTTTGACGAAGATCAGGCTGCCGCCTCGCCCAGGGACACGCCGACCCCGCGCGCCACGGCCAACAGCGGGTGGCCGGCAGGGACGCAACGGCTTCGGCCGGCGACGGCAGACAGCGGCACGCTGTCACAGTCCTCGCCCCGCAGCGTCACCATGTGCCCGTACTGACCACGCCGCACCAACTGCGCGGCGTGGTAGCCAAAGCGCGTGGCGAGCACCCTGTCATAGGGTGTGGGCGATCCGCCGCGCTGGACATGCCCCAGCAGGGTGGTGCGCACCTCGCTGGTGAGGTGCGGCTGCAGTTGCTGCTGCAGCCACTGCCCCACACCGCCCAGGCGGATCGGGTCGGGGCTGTCGGCCAGCGTGGCGCGCACCGTCAGGTCATGGCCCGCCGCACGGGCACCTTCCGCGATGCAGATCAGGGTGCAGCCATCGCCGGCCTCGCGCTCGGCGCACAAGCGCGCCACAGCGTCGACCGAGAAGGGCAGCTCGGGCAGCAGGATCATGTCGGCGCCGCCGGCCATGCCGCCCTCCAGCGCAATCCATCCAGCATAGCGGCCCATGGTCTCGGCGATCATGACGCGGCCATGGCTGCGCGCGGTGGTCTCCAGCCGGTCCAGCGCCTCAGCCACCACCGCCACCGCGCTGTCGAAGCCAAACGTGCGGTCGGTGTGCTCCAGGTCGTTGTCGATGGTCTTGGGCACACCCACCACCGGCAGCCCCAGGGGCTCGAAGCGGTGAGCGATGCTCATGGTGCCGTCACCGCCGATCACCACCAGCCCGTCAAGCCCCAGCTCGCGTGCAAAAGCCAGCGCCTGCGCAGAGCAGTCGGCCCCGCCGGCGCCAAAGTAATGAAAGGGATCGCATCGGTTGTGCGTGCCGAGGATCGTGCCGCCCTGCGCCAGGATGCCCTGCACCTCGCGCAGCCCCAGGGGCCGCACGCTGCGCGTGAGCAGCCCCAGGAAACCCCGCTCGATGCCGGTGACCCGAGCGCCGCATTCGTTGATCAGGGCCAGCGTCACCGCGCGAATCACCGCGTTCAGTCCCGGGCAGTCGCCGCCTCCGGTGAGGATGCCGATGTGCATGAGGGGAGTCCTTTCGTGGTCCTGCGGTTGGGGTGAAGGCTACACCGGTCAGAAGACCGCTTCCCCCGATAATGCCGCGATGAACCCGCTGCTCGGCTCACTCAACCCCTATCCGTTTGAAAGACTGCGCGACCTGACCAAGGGCATCACGCCCAACCCGGGCCTGCGGCCGATCAGCCTGGGCATCGGCGAGCCCAAGCATCCGGCACCCCCGCTGGTGGAGCGTGCGCTCTGCCAGCACCTGGACGGCCTGTCCAACTACCCGCCAACAATGGGCGAGCCGGCCCTGCGCGAGGCGATGGCCGGCTGGGTGCAGCGGCGCTACGGCGTGAGCCTGAACCCGGCCACCGAGGTGCTGCCGGTGCTGGGCTCGCGCGAGGCGCTGTTCTCGCTGGCACAGGTGGTGCTGAACCCGGCCGAGCGCGACGCGGTGGTGGTCTGCCCCAATCCGTTCTACCAGATCTACGAAGGCGCGGCGCTGCTGGGCGGCGCGCAACCGGTGTTCGCCAACTCCGACCCGATGCGCAACTTCGCCTGCGACTGGTCCTCGATCGATGAGGCCACCTGGGCACGCACCCGGCTGGTCTACGCCTGCTCGCCGGGCAACCCCACCGGCGCGGTGATGCCGCTGCAGGAGTGGCAGCGCCTGTTCGAGTTGAGCGACCGCCACGGCTTCGTCATCGCCAGTGACGAGTGCTACTCCGAGATCTACTTCGGCGACCAGGCCCCGCTGGGCGGTCTGCAGGCCGCGCAGGCCCTGGGCCGCGGCTTCAGGAACCTGGTGATGCTGTCCAGCCTGTCCAAGCGCAGCAATGTGCCGGGCCTGCGCTCGGGCTTCGTGGCCGGGGATGCCGCCATCATCAAGCCCTACCTGCTCTACCGCACCTACCACGGCAGCGCGATGAGCAAGCTGGTGCAGATGGCCAGCATCGCCGCCTGGAGCGACGAGGCGCATGTCGAGGCCAACCGCGCCCTCTACCGCCTGAAGTTCGACCGCGTCACGCCGATGCTGGCCGAGGTGCTGGACGTGCGCCTGCCCGACGCGGCCTTCTACCTGTGGGCCGGCGTGCCCGGGGGTGACGACGTGCGCTACGCCCAGGATCTGCTGGCTCAATACAATGTGGCCGTCCTGCCCGGCAGCCTGCTGGCGCGCGACGCGCATGGCGTGAACCCGGGTGCTGGCCGCATCCGCATGGCGCTGGTGGCCGGTGTCGACGAATGCGTCGAGGCCGCCGAGCGCATCGTCGCCTTCACCCGCGCCTGGCGCCCCTGAACACCCACCTCCAAGAGACCAGTCCATGAGCGACCAACTCCAAGCCCTGATCGACGCCGCCTGGGAGCAGCGCAGCACCATCAACGCCAGCACCCATGGCGAGGTGCGTGACGCCGTCAACCAGGTCATCGCCGACCTCAATGCCGGCCGCCTGCGCGTGGCCACCCGCCAGGGCGTGGGCCAGTGGACCGTGCACCAGTGGCTGAAGAAGGCGGTGCTGCTGTCCTTCCGGCTGAACGACAACAAGGTCATGCGCGCTGGCGACCTGACCTACTTCGACAAGGTCGAGACCAAGTTCTCGCACATGAAGGAGTCCGACGTGGCCGCCGCCGGCGTGCGCGTGGTCCCGCCGGCCGTGGCCCGGCGCGGCAGCTACATCGCCAAGGGCGCGGTGCTGATGCCCAGCTACGTCAACATCGGTGCCTATGTCGATGAAGGCACGATGGTCGACACCTGGGCCACCGTGGGCTCCTGCGCGCAGATCGGCAAGAACGTGCACCTGTCGGGCGGCGTGGGCATCGGCGGCGTGCTCGAGCCGCTGCAGGCCAATCCCACCATCATCGAGGACAACTGCTTCATCGGCGCCCGCTCGGAAGTGGTCGAAGGCGTCATCATCGAGGAGCACTCGGTGCTGGGCATGGGCGTCTACATCGGCCAGTCCACCCCCATCTTCGACCGCGCCACGGGCGAGACCAGCTACGGCCGCGTGCCCTCGGGTTCGGTGGTGGTCAGCGGCAACCTGCCCAAGAAGGCGGCCAACGGCGCCGACTACAGCATGTACGCTGCGATCATCGTCAAGCGCGTGGATGCCCAGACCCGCTCCAAGACCAGCATCAACGAGCTGCTGCGCGACTGATCTGTTCGCGCCCAGCGTCACCCCGACCCACCGGAGGCCTGCCCATGATCGCGATGGAACGCGTGCTGAACCTGATGGCCCAGAAGGCCGCCTCCGATGTCTTCCTGTCGGCCAACGCGCCGGTGCTGCTGAAGATCAACGGGCAGATGATCCCGATCACCGACCACGTGCTGGCGCCCGGTGATCCGCGCAGCATGCTGACCGAGATCCTCACCCCGCTGCAGCTCGAGGAGCTGGAGCAGCAGGGCGAGCTCAACATCGGCATCAGCGTGCCCAAGGTCGGCAGCTTCCGCCTCTCGGCCTTCAAGCAGCGGGCCACCTACGCGGCAGTGATCCGCTGCATCCCGATCAAGATCCCCTCGATCGACACCCTGAACCTGCCGGCCACACTGGCCACGCTGGCGCTGGAGAAGCGCGGGCTGATCCTGATGGTGGGTGCCACCGGTACCGGCAAGAGCACCACCATGGCCTCCATGCTGGAGTGGCGCAACCAGCACATCACCGGCCACATCCTCACCATCGAGGACCCGATCGAGTTCCTCTTCACCAACAAGCGCTCGGTGGTCAACCAGCGCGAGGTGGGCCGCGACACCGCCAGCCTGCACATCGGTCTGAAGAACGCGCTGCGACAGGCCCCCGACTGCATCATGATCGGCGAGATCCGCGACCGCGAGACCATGTCGCAGACGCTGTCGTACGCACTGTCAGGCCACCTGGTGCTGGCCACGCTGCACGCCAACAACAGCTACCACGCGCTCAACCGCATCGTCTCCTTCTACACCCCTGAGGCCCGCCCCGCGCTGCTGGCGGATCTGGCGGCGGCAATGAAGGCGGTGGTGTCGCAGCGGCTGCTGAAGGCCAATGCCGGCGGTCGCCTGCCGGCCGTCGAGGTGCTGCTGAACTCCAAGCTGGTGTCCGAGATGATCGAGGCCGGCGACTTCGGCGGCGTGCGTGAAGCCATGGAGCGCTCGTTGGCCGAGGGCTCGCAAACCTTCGAGCAGGACCTGGCGCGCCTGATCACCGACGGCGTGGTCGCCAAGGAGGAAGGCCTGATCCACGCCGACTCGCCCACCAACCTGTTGTGGCGCCTGCAGAACGACAACGGCCCGGTCTCGCGCACGCCGCCAGCGAAGCCCGAACCCGAAAGCCCCTCGTTCACCGAGATCACGCTGGACGTGGTGCCCGAAGGCGCTCGTCAGCCCAAACCGCTGATTTCCGCGCGCACGCGCTGAGTGCCCTGCCCCGATGTCCGACACGCTGCGCCTGCTCGAGGACCTGCTCGCCCGTGCCTCCGTCACGCCCGATGACGCCGGCTGCCAGACCCTGATCGCCGATCGGCTGTCGTCCGCCGGTTTCCAGGCCACCCACCTGCCCTTCGGCCCGGAGACCTTCCGGGTGCAGAACCTCTGGACACTGCGCGCCGGCGCCCGGCCCGGCCCCACCGTGGTCTTCGCCGGCCACACCGACGTGGTGCCCACCGGCCCGCTGGCCCAGTGGACCAGCGACCCCTTCGTGCCCAGCTACCGCGACGGCAAGCTCTTCGCCCGCGGCGCCGCCGACATGAAGACCTCGCTGGCCGCGATGGTGGTGGCCGCTGAGGAGTTCGTCCAGGCCCACCCCGACCACGCCGGCCGCATCGCCTTCCTGCTGACCAGCGACGAGGAAGGCCCGTCCGTGGACGGCACGGTCAAGGTGGTCGAGTGGCTGCAGCAGCGTGGCGAACGGCTCGATTGCTGCATCGTCGGCGAGCCCACCTCGGTCAGCCGCCTGGGCGACATGATCAAGAACGGCCGCCGCGGCTCCCTCTCCGGCAAGCTGACTGTCACCGGCGTGCAGGGCCACGTGGCCTACCCGCAGCTGGCCAGGAACCCGGTGCATCTGGCCGCACCCGCGCTGGCCGAACTGGCCGCCACCACCTGGGACGAAGGCAACGCCTACTTCCCACCCACCACCTTCCAGATCTCCAACCTGCACGCCGGCACCGGCGCCACCAATGTGATCCCGGGCGAGCTGGTGGTGGACTTCAACTTCCGCTTCTCCACCGCGTCCACGCCCGAGGACCTGAAGGCCCGCGTGGCCCGCATCCTGGATCGCCATGAGCTGCCCTGGCGCATCGACTGGACGCTGGGTGGCTCGCCCTTTCTGACCCCCGAAGGCACGCTGGTGGGCGCGCTGCGCGAGGCCATCCTGGCCGAGACCGGCCTGGTCACCGAGCTGTCCACCACCGGCGGCACCTCGGACGGCCGCTTCATCGCCCGCGTCTGCGAGCAGGTGGTGGAGTTCGGCCCGGTCAATGCCACGATCCACAAGATCGACGAGCATGTGGCCGTGGACGCCGTGGAGCCCCTGAAGAACATTTATCGGCGCACGCTGGAGGCGCTTCTGACATGACCGTCATCGAGCTGATCGAGCGCTGCAGCGCCCGCCTGGATGAGGCGGGCGTTTCGTTTGGGCATGGCACGACCAACGCCTTCGACGAAGCCGCCTGGCTGGTGCTGTGGGCCATGAAGCAGCCACTGGACGCGCTGGAAGACCTGGCCGAGTCCACCGTGCCCGCTGCCGCCCAGCAACGCGCGCTGGATCTGGTGGACCAGCGCATCGCCACCCGCCGCCCCGCCGCCTACCTGATGGGCGAGGCCTGGCTGCAGGGCGTGCCCTTCACCGTGGACGAGCGCGTCATCGTGCCGCGCAGCCTGATCGCCGAGTGCCTGGCCGATGGCACGATCGACGCCTGGCTCAACGACCGCACCCGGCAGGTGCTGGACCTGTGCACCGGCAACGGCAGCCTGGCCGTGCTGGCCGCGATGGCCTGGCCCGATGTGCAGGTCACCGGCGCCGACCTCAGCACCGACGCGCTGGCCGTGGCCGCGCTGAACGTGCAACGCCACGAGTTGACTGACCGCATCACGCTCGTTCAGGGCGACGGCCTGGCCGCGGTGGCCGGCCAGCGCTTCGATCTGATCCTGTGCAACCCGCCCTACGTCAACGCCGAATCGATGGCTGCCCTGCCCCCCGAATACCGCGCCGAGCCCGAGATGGCGCTGAGCGGCAACCTGTCCGGCGGCACCGACGGCATGGACTTCATCCGACCGCTGCTGGCCCAGGCCGCCGCCCACATGACCGACGACGCCGTGCTGGTGCTGGAGATCGGCCACGAGCGGCCCTTCTTCGAGGCCGCCTTCCCGCGGCTGGAGGCGGTGTGGCTGCCCACCAGCGCGGGCGATGACCAGGTGCTGCTGCTGACCCGCGCTGCACTGGAGGCCGCCCGATGATCACCCTGCGCAACCTCACGCTGCGCCGCGGCGTCAAGGTGGTGCTGGAAGGCGCCACCGTCACGCTCAACCCCGGCGAGAAGATCGGCCTGGTGGGCCGCAATGGCGCCGGCAAGTCCAGCCTGTTCGCGCTGCTGGCCGGGCGGCTGCATGCCGATGCCGGCGACGCCGAGATCCCGCCGAAGTGGCGCATGGGCGAGGTGGCCCAGCACATGCCCGAGGTCGACACCCCGGCCACCGAGTTCGTGCTGCAGGGCGACACCCGCCTGATGGAAGCGCAGGCTGAGCTGGACGCGGCGGAAGCCGCCGATGACGGCGAGGCGATGGCCCACGCCCATGTGTCCTTGGAGGAAGCTGGCGCGTTCGACGCCCGCGCCCGCGCACAGGCGCTGCTGCTGGGCCTGGGCTTCACGTCGGAGCAGCTGGACGCCCCGGTCAACAGCTTCTCCGGCGGCTGGCGCATGCGCCTGCAACTGGCGCGCTGCCTGATGTGCCCAGCCGACCTGATGCTGCTCGACGAGCCCACCAACCACCTGGACCTGGACGCGCTGGTCTGGCTGGAGGCCTGGCTCAAGCGATACCCCGGCACGCTGCTGGTGATCAGCCACGACCGCGAGTTCCTGGACGCCATCACCACCGTCACGCTGCACCTGGAAGACGCCAAGCTGCTGCGCTACGGCGGCAACTACACCACCTTCGAGGAAATGCGCGCCGAGCGGCTGGAGCAGCAGGCCGCGGCCTTTGCCAAGCAGCAGGACCGCATCGCCCACCTGCAGAAGTTCATCGACCGATTCAAGGCCAAGGCCACCAAGGCCAAGCAGGCGCAAAGCCGCGTCAAGGCGCTGGCGCGGATGGAGAAGCTGGCGCCGGTGCTGACGGCCAGCGACTTCAACTTCGAGTTCCGCGAGCCGCCCTCGCTACCCAACCCCATGCTGGCCATGCGCGACGTGGTCTGTGGCTACGCCCACGCCAACCCGGATGGCAGCGACAAGCCCATCGTCCACGGCATCGACCGCACCGTGCTGGCCGGCCAGCGCATCGGCATCCTGGGCGCCAACGGCCAGGGCAAGTCCACCGTGGTCAAGACCATCGCCCGCGCCCAGCCGGCGCTGGGTGGCACGGTGACCGAGGGCAAGGGTCTGGCGATCGGCTACTTCGCGCAGCAGGAGATGGACCTGCTGCACGCCGACGACACACCGCTGCAGCACATGGTGCGCCTGGCGCGCACCACCGGCCCGTCGGGCACCGAGCAGGAGCTGCGCAATTTCCTGGGCCAGTTCCGCTTTCTGGACGCGATGGTGCACCAGTCGGTGGGCACGCTCAGCGGCGGCGAGAAGGCCCGTCTGGTGCTGGCCAGCCTGGTCTGGCAGAAGCCCAACCTGCTGCTGCTGGACGAGCCCACCAACCACCTGGACCTGACCACCCGCGAGGCGCTGTCGATGGCGCTCAACGAGTTCGAAGGCACGGTGATGCTGGTCAGCCACGACCGCGCGCTGCTGCGCGAGACCTGCGACGAGTTCTGGCTGGTGGCCGACGGCGCGCTCAAG
>JAFLDI010000079.1 GCA_017302485.1 Burkholderiales bacterium
GCCGACGCGGTGCTGCTGACCGAGGTCTACGCCGCCGGCGAGGCGCCGATCGTGGCGGCCGACGGCCGCTCGCTGGCGCGCGCGCTGCGCGTGGCCGGCAAGGTCGATCCGGTCTTTGTCGACGACGTGGCCGAGCTGCCGCAGCAGTTGCTGGACTTCACGCGCGATGGTGACGTGGTGATCCTGATGGGCGCCGGCTCGATCGGCGGCGTGCCGGCCAAGGTGGTGGAACTGGCGGGGGGCGCGACAGCATGAACACGATCGACGTCAAGGCGCTGGGCAAGGTCGCGGTGCTGATGGGCGGCCAGTCGGCCGAGCGCGTGGTCTCGGCCACCATGTCCGGACCCGGCGTGCTGGCGGCGCTGCGCTCCCAGGGTGTGGACGCCCATGCGTTCGACCCCGCAGAGCGTGAGCTGGGTGACCTGAAGCGCGAGGGCTTCCAGCGCTGCTTCATCGCGCTGCATGGCCGCGGCGGCGAGGACGGCACGGTCCAGGGCGCGCTCGAGCTGTTGGGCATTCCCTACACCGGCTCGGGCGTGATGGCCTCGGCCATCGCGATGGACAAGGTCATGACCAAGCGGGTCTGGATGGCCGAGGGCCTGCCGACGCCGGCCTGGCGCCTGCTGGCCAAAGGCCACCACACGAGGGAAGACACGCGCGCGGTGCCCGACGTGCTGGGCCTGCCGATGATTGTCAAGCCAGCGCGCGAGGGTTCGTCCTTCGGTGTGACCAAGGTCGAAGGCTACTCAAATGTGATGGAAGCGGTCACTCTCGCGGCACAATACGACTCCGACGTGCTCTGCGAAGAATTCATCGATGGCGACGAAGTCACCTGCCCGGTGCTGGGAGACGGTGACGCCGCCGTCGCACTGCCGGTGGTGCGCATCGTCGCCCCCGATGGCAACTACGACTTCGAACACAAGTACGTCTCCAACGACACCACCTACCTCTGCCCGAGCGGCCTGCCCGAGGCCGAGGAGCGTGCCATCCAGCGCCTGGTGGTGCAGGCCTACCGCACGCTGGGCTGCCGCGGCTGGGGCCGGGCCGATCTGATGATCCGCGCGAGTGACCGCCGCCCGTTCCTGCTGGAGATGAACACCTCGCCGGGCATGACCAGCCACTCGCTGGTGCCCAAGTCGGCGGCGCAGGCCGGCATCAGTTATGAGCAGCTGTGCCTCGGGCTGCTCGCCGGCGCCACGCTGGACAGCCTGGCCACCCAGGGAGGCTGACACGCCATGGCCAATGCCCTGCCCGCCGATATCCGCCTGATGAACGCCACCGCGGCGCTCGTGGGCGTGCTCGCGCTGGGCGTGCTGGCCCTGGGGGCGGCGTCCTGGGTGGCGCGTCAGCCGGCCTTTGCGTTGCGCCAGATCCGCCTGGAAGGTGACACCGCGCGCAACAATGCGGCCACGGTGCGCGCCCATGTGATGTCGCGCCTGGCCGGCAACTTCTTCACGCTCAACCTGCAGGCTGCGCGCGAGGCCTTCGAGGCCGTGCCCTGGGTGCGGCACGCGGTGGTGCGCAAGGTCTGGCCCAACCGTCTGGTGGTGCAGCTCGAGGAACATCGCCCGGTGGCGCTGTGGAAGGGCGAGGAGGGCGACGACCGCCTGGTCAACAGCCATGGCGAGGTCTTCGAAGCCAACCTGGGCGATGTCGACGAGGCCCAACTGCCCGACTTTGCCGGCCCGCTGTCCGAGGCTCCGGCCATCCTGGCGATGTACCGCCGCCTGCGCCCGGCCTTCGAGCCGCTGGGCCGCGAGCCGGTGAGCCTGTCGCTGTCGGGCCGCGGTTCCTGGCGCGTCGAGCTCGATGACGGCGTGGCCGTCGAGCTGGGTCGCGGCAGCGAGGACGAGGTGCTCGAGCGCACCGCGCGCTTTGTGCGCACCATCACCCAGGTCGGTGGCACCAGCCGCCGGCCGATCGATTACGCCGACCTGCGGCACGCCGACGGCTACGCGGTGCGCTTCAAGGGCGGCCCCGTGGCCGCCGCATCGGCCACCGGAGCCCACTGAGGAAGGCCATGGCCAAGGAATACAAGGATCTCGTCGTCGGCCTGGACATCGGCACCGCCAAGGTGATGGCGGTGGTGGCCGAGGTCGTGGGTGGCGAGCTGCGCGTGGCCGGTCTGGGCGTGGCCAGCTCGCATGGCCTGAAGCGCGGCGTGGTGGTCAACATCGATGCCACCGTGCAGAGCATCCAGCAGGCGCTGAAAGAGGCCGAGATGATGGCCGCCTGCAAGATCGAGCGCGTCTACACCGGCATCACCGGCAGCCACATCCGCGGCCAGAACAGCACCGGCATGGTGATCGTGCGCGACAACCGCGAGGTCACGCCCACCGACGTCGCGCGGGTCATCGAGACCGCCAAGGCGATCAACATCCCCAACGACCAGCGCCTGCTGCTGGTCGAGTCGCAGGAGTTCGTGATCGACGGCCACGAGGTCAAGGAGCCGATCGGCATGAGCGGCAGCCGGCTCGAGGTCAAGGTCCACATCGCCACCGGCGCGCAGAGCGCCGCCGAGAACATCGTCAAGTGCGTGCGGCGCTGCGGCCTGGAGGTCGAGCAGCTGTGCCTGTCGCCCACCGCCGCCGCTGCCGCGGTGCTGACCGACGACGAAAAGGACCTGGGCGTGGCGGTGGTGGACATCGGTGCCGGCACCACCGACGTCTCCATCTTCACCGGCGGCTCGATCCGCCACACCGCGGTCATCCCGATCGCCGGCGACCTGATCACCAGCGACATCGCGATGGCGCTGCGCACGCCCACCAAGGACGCCGAGGAGATCAAGGTCGAGTACGGCGTGGCCAAGCAGATGCTGGCCGACCCGAACGAGCAGGTCGAGGTGCCCGGCCTGGGCGACCGCGTGCCGCGCATGCTCAGCCGCCAGGCGCTGGCCGGCGTGATCGAGCCGCGGGTCGAGGAGATCTATTCGCTGGTGCACCAGGTGATCCGCGATTCGGGCTACGAGGAGCTGCTGTCCTCGGGCATCGTGATCACCGGCGGCACGGCGGTGATGCCGGGCATGGTCGAGCTGGGCGAGGACATCTTCCTCAAGCCCGTGCGCAAGGGCCTGCCCACCTATTCGGGGCCGCTCTTTGACATGGTGGCCAACCCGCGCTCGGCCACCGTGATGGGCCTGCTGGAAGAAGCCCGGCTGGCCCATGCACGCGGCCACAAGGCGCAACAGCAGGCCGGCTCGGTGAAGACCTTGTTCGGCCGGGCGAAGGACTGGTTCTTGGGCAATTTCTGACCGGCGGGGCCGGCACACAAAGACGGACGACTCATCAGTCCGCACAGGTAGCAAGCGTTTCATTCATTCAGGCAACTGCACACAGCACGACGGAGGTTCCACATGGCCATCGAGATGATCGAAGACTTCGACCAGGGCACGCAGATCAAGGTGATCGGCGTGGGCGGCGGCGGCGGCAACGCGGTCGAGCACATGATCAGCCAGGGCGTCCAGGGGGTGGAGTTCATCGTCGCCAACACCGACGCCCAGGCGCTCAACCGCAGCGGCGCCGGTCAACTGGTGCAACTGGGCAGCACCGGCCTGGGGGCCGGCTCCAAGCCCGAGGTCGGCGCCAGCGCCGCCCAGGAGGCCGAAGGCCGCATCCGCGAGGCCATCGCCGGCGCGCACATGCTGTTCATCACCGCCGGCATGGGTGGCGGCACGGGCACCGGCGCGGCGCCGGTGATCGCCCGCATCGCCAAGGACATGGGCATCCTGACCGTGGGCGTGGTCACCAAGCCCTTTGAATTCGAAGGCGGTCGCCGCTCCAAGCAGGCCGACACCGGGGTGACCGAGCTGGAGGCCAATGTCGACAGCCTGATCGTCGTGCTCAACGAGAAGCTGCTGGAAGTCATGGGCGACGACGTCACCCAGGAAGAGGCCTTCGCCCACGCCAATGACGTGCTGAAGAACGCCGTGGGCGGCATCTCGGACATCATCCACATCCCTGGCCTGGTCAACGTCGACTTCGAGGACGTCAAGACCGTGATGAGCGAGCCGGGCAAGGCGATGATGGGCACGGCCATGGCTGGCGGCCCGGACCGCGCGACCAAGGCCGCCGAGGCGGCCGTGGCCTGCCCGCTGCTCGAAGGCATCGACCTCTCCGGCGCGCGCGGCGTGCTGGTGCTGATCGCGGCGGCCCGCTCCACCTTCAAGCTCAGCGAGAGCAAGAACGCGATGAACACCATCCGCCGCTACGCCGCGGAGGATGCGCACGTCATCTACGGCACCGCCTATGACGACAGCCTGGGCGACCAGCTGCGCGTCACCGTGATCGCCACCGGCCTGTCCTCGGCCAAGCGCGCTGCGGCGCCGCTGACCGTGGTGCAGAGCCAGCCGCAAACGGTGCTGCGCACCGGCACCGACAACCTGCCGGTGCTCAGCAGCCCGATCGGCGCCACCGCGGCCCCGGTGATGGGCGCCACCGACTACGCCGGCATGGCCACGCCCAGCGTCTGGCGCACCGGCCGCACCCAGGCCGCTGCCAAGGTCGAGGCGCTGAGCAGCAATGGCATGGACGAGATCGAGATCCCGGCCTTCCTGCGCAAGCAGGCGGACTGAGTCCGCCCTCCCGCGCCGCCTGCCTGAATGATCAAAGGGCGCTCCGACAGGGGCGCCCTTTTTCTTGTTGCTGCTCAGCCGCGGCGCGCGGCCTCGATCGCGGCGATGTCGATCTTTGCCATCGTCATCATCGCCTCGAAGGCGCGCTTCGCGGCGGCCGGGTCGGGGTCGGCGATGGCCTCGGTCAAGGCTCGCGGCGTGATCTGCCACGACAGGCCCCAGCGGTCCTTGCACCAGCCGCAGGCGCTGGGCTGGCCGCCGTGGTCGATGATGGCGTTCCACAGCCGGTCGGTCTCGGCCTGGTCCTCGGTCAGCACCTGAAACGAGAACGCTTCCGTTGGGTGGAAGGCCGGACCCCCGTTCAGGCCCAGGCAGGGAATGCCCAGCACCGTGAACTCCACCGTTAGCACCTGGCCCCTCTGGCCTGCAGGGAAATCGCCGGGCGCATGGGTGACCGCGCCGACATGGCTGTCGTCGAAGGTGGCGGCGTAGAACTGCGCGGCCTCGAGGGCGCTACTGTCGAACCAAAGGCAGATCCTGTTCCTGATACTCATGGGTGGGCCGTTCTTGGGTGGTCGGAGGCGCCATTGTCGTCGGCCGGTGCGCAGCGCGGCCAACCAGGATACGGTGGTCAGTATCCATGCAGGCGGCGCGGGCATCGGCATTCACTAGACTGCCGCCACCCACCCCACCACAGGATGCACCCGATGGACCTGCCCGAACGCGACGGCGACGGCTACCTGACCAACATGAACCTCTGGACGCCCGAGATCGGGCGGGCCATGGCCGAGGCCGACGGTTTCGAGCTGGACGAGGTCAAGTGGAACCACATCCTCCAGGCCCGCGCCATCTACGAGGACGAGCAGAGCGTGCCGCCGATCCGCAAGTTCGCCAAGGCCATCAACGAGGATCAGAAGGAACTCTTTCGCATCTGGATGACCGGCCCGATGAAGCCGATCACCAAGTACGGCGGCCTGCCCAAGCCCACGGGATGCGTCTGATCCGTCGCCCGGATCAGAACGGCTGCTCGTAGCCCAGCCGCCACAGCACCTGTCGATGCCAGGCCTCGCGGGCGTCATAGGTGACCGGTACGCCGCCTTCCAGCCGGTGCACCTGCTTGAAGTCGACCATGTCATTGCCCCACCACTGCTGCGCCGACAGCCGCCAGACGTGGCGCGGCTGCGCTTGCCAGCTGAGGTCGGCGCTGAAGCTGTGCTGCGCATTCAGGGCCAGGCGGCGCCCGTCGGGTTGATCCGCCAGGGCGCGGCCGCGGGCCTGCAGGCCCAGTTGCGCGGTCCAGCCCGCAGCCAATGGCTGCGTCAGGTTCAGCTTGGCCTGCCAGTCGGGTTGGCCGACCAGCGCGGGGCGGGCGCCGGCCACGTCGTCCAGACGTGAACGCAGGACTGCCAGGCTGGCCTGCCAGCGCAGTGGCTGGGTGTCGATCAGGGCGCCGCGGGCCTCGCCGCTCAGTTCCAGCTCCAGGCTGGCGCTCCAGGCGCTGCCGGCGTTGAAGCGCTGCAGCAGCCAGGGATAGCTCGGGTCCTGCGGCTGCGCGATCAGGCGGTCGAGGATCACGTCGTCGATGCGGCGCAGCGCGGCCGACCACACCATGTCGCCTCCCAGCGCAGGCAGCGCGCGCTGCCAGCTGGCATCCAGGCTCCAGGCCCGCTCCGGGCGCAGATCCGGGTTGCCGGTCTGCGCCGGCGCGGTGGGCGAGACCTCGATCGGCACGTAACGGCGCGGCATCACATCGCGCGGTGCCGGCAGCTTGAAGCCGCGCGACAGGCCCAGCTTGAAGCTGCCCCAGCCACCCGCGGGCGTGGTGGCGATGCGCAGCACCGGCCCGACCAGACGGTGCGACTGTCGCACCGCGGTGAAGACGTTGCCCTCGCTGTCGGTCAGCAACTGCTCCAGCCGCAGACCCAGCTGCACCTCGGTCCTGGCGGCCAGCGTCCAGTCATCCTGCACATACAGCGCCCGGCGCTGCACGCGCGCGTCGTAGCGCTCATCGAGGTTGTCGGGCGGCTTGCCGCCGGGCAGCGCCAGCTCGGTCTGCACCCGGTCCTCCCGGCGCACCGCCTGCTCCAGTTCGGCCCCCAGGTCCAGGCGGTGGGCCTCGCCCAGCGGGCGCTGGTGGTTCAGGTTGAGCACCACACTCTGGTCGTCGGCGCGGCCATCGACATGCGTGTCCTGCACCAGGCGCGGCGTGAAGTCGGTGCCCAGGCCGCGGGCCTGCTGGTCGCGCCGCGAGAAGGTGCCGCTCAGCCGCGCCTCGGTGCGCGAGCCATCGGCCGCCTTGTGCTGCAGCTGCGCACGGCCGCGCCAGAACACGCGCTGGTAGTGCAGCTGCAGCTGGCTGTCCTGCTGCTCGGGCGGGGCACCGAGCAAGGGTGTCCGGTGGTCGATCACGCCGCCGTCGGAGCGGGCCAGGCGCAGGCTGTGGTCGGTCGAGAGCTGCCAGCGGCTGCCATCGGCCTGCTCCTGCTGCCAGGACAGGCGCGGGTTCAGCGCCAGGGCCTCGGTGCGGTCGTACTCGATCTTGTCGGTCAGGGTGCGCTGCACCAGCGCGGCGTCCGCACCCTCGCGGCGCTCATGCAACCAGGTGGCCGGCCAGCGCTGGCGCTCGCTGCTCAGCACGGTGCCCAGGCCCCAGGTGGCCTGGCCCCAGCGGTCGCCCAGGTTCAGCGTGATCGAACCCTGCGGCAGCCCCCACTGGCTGGCCAGTGAGAGCTTGATGTCGCGCGTGGCCAGCGCACCGGTGCGCCGCGTGACCAGGTTGATCGAGCCGGCGATCGCCTGCGTGCTCTGCACCGAGGCGCCGCGCTGGATCTCCACCCGCTCCAGGCTGTCCAGCGCAATGCTGTCCAGTGAAAAGCCGCGCGGTGCCGGCTCGCCGTTGATCAGCAGCTGGGTGTAGCCGCCGCCCAGCCCGCCGAGCTTGAGTTCGGCCTGGCTGCCCCGGCCGTCCACGCTGATGCCGGGCACGCGGCTCAGCGCGTCGGCGATGCGGGTGTCGCCGTGGCGCAGCAGTTCGTCGCGCGCCACCACCTGACGGCCAGCGGTGTCGGCGCGTCGCTGGGCGCTGGCGTCGCCGCGCACCTCGACCTGGGGCGAGGGCTCCTGAGCCATGGCGCTGGAGGCCAGCAACGGGACCAGCAGCCAGGGGCGGATTCGTCGGCGTCGACGCGGCGGTGTCATGGAGAACTCCCTGGCCGCGGCCTGCGGTGGGCGGCGAGCGATGTGTGAAGCTGCCGATGCTATCCGAGCGACGGCCGATGCGCGGCGTATGCTGGCGCATGCTTCTGGACATCGGTCCCCTGCGCCACAACCTGGCGTTCCGCCGGCTCTTTGCCAGCCAGTTCATCTCGGGCCTGGGCACCATGGTCAGCTACGTGGCCGTGCCCTGGCAGGTCTATGAACTGACCCACTCCAACGCGCAGGTCGGCCTGCTGGGGCTGGTGCAGCTGGGGCCGGTGCTGGTGTGTGGCCTGCTGGGCGGTGCGGTGGCCGACCGCATGGACCGGCAGCGCCTGCTGATCGGCTCCGAGGCCCTGATGGCGCTGTGCCTGCTGGGCCTGCTGCTCAACGCCGCCAGTGCGGCGCCCAGCCTGCTGGCCATCTATGCGCTGGTGGCCGTGCTGCAGGGCGCCAGCGGCTTCCATCGGCCCGCGCTGGAGGCCCTGACGCAGAAGCTGGCGCGCCCCGAGGAGTTCTCGGCGGTGGCGGCACTGTCGTCGGTGCGCGGCACCGTGGGCATGGTGGCCGGGCCGGCGCTGGCCGGCCTGCTGCTGGCACGCTGGGGCGTCATCGGGGCCTATGTGTTCGACCTCGCCACTTTCCTGGTGGCGCTGTGGTTCATTGCCCGCATTCCGCGCGCCGCCATCGGCCATGTGCAGCCCGCCGCCGGGCGGCCGCATCTGTGGGCCGAGCTGGTCGACGGCCTGCGCTTTGCGCGCACCCGGCCCGAGCTGATGGGCACCTACATCGTCGACATCGTGGCCATGGCCTTCGCCTTTCCGGTGGCCCTGTTCCCGGCCATGGCTGCGGCCGATGGCCGCACCGAATCGGTGGGCTGGCTGCTGTCGGCGATGTCGGTGGGGGCGCTGGCGATCGGATTGTTCAGCGGCTGGACCCACCGCGTCACCCGCCACGGTCGCGCAGTGGTCCTGGCCGCGGCCGTGTGGGCGATCGGCATCATCGCGCTGGGCGTGGCGCCCAGCCTGCCCTGGGCGCTGGCCTGCCTGGCGCTGGCGGGTGCCGCCGACATGGTCAGCGGGGTGTTCCGCGCCACGATCTGGAACCAGACCATTCCCAACGCGCTGCGTGGCCGCCTGGCCGGCATCGAGATGATCAGCTACCTCACCGGCCCGCTGATCGGCAATGCCCGGGCGGGCTTCATGGCCGATGCCTGGGGCGTGAGCGCTGCGGTGTGGGTGGGTGGCGTGGTCTGCCTGCTGGGGGTGGCCTGGACGGGGGTGGCCTTGCCGACCTTCTGGCGCTACCGCGGCTCTGCGGCGCCCTGAAGCAGCAGGGCCTGCAGCGACTCGGCCGGTGCCGGACGGCCGAACAGATAGCCCTGGGCGAACTCGCAGCCATGCGCCTTCAGCACCTGCGCCTGATGCTCCGTCTCGACGCCTTCGGCGATGACACCCAGCGACAGGCCCTGGCCGATGAGTGCGATCGCGCGCGTCATCGGCGCATCGTCGCGACGGTCACCGATCAGTGCCACGAAGCTGCGGTCGATCTTCAGGTGGTCGATCTCGAAACGGTGCAGGTAGGACAGCGCCGAGTAGCCCGTGCCGAAGTCGTCCACCGCGATGCGCACGCCCTGCCGGCGCAGGGCCTGCAGGTTGTGCTGCACGGCAGGCCCCTCCTCGAGCAGAGCGGTCTCCACGATTTCGACCTCGAGCATGGCCGGTGACACGTCATGGCGCCGGCAGGCCTCGAGCACTTCGTCGGCCATGCCCGCATCCAGGCAGAAGTCGGGCGTCAGGTTGACCGCCACGGCCACGGCCGGCAGCCCGGCCCGACGCCAGGCACCCAACTGCGCACAGGCGGCCTCCAGCACATAGCGGTTGAGCTCGGGCATCAGGCCGATCTCCTGCAGCAGCGGCAGGAAGCTGCCCGGCAGCAGCAGGCCGTGCCCCGGACGATTCCAACGGATCAGGGCCTCGCAACCCACGATGCACCGATCCGCCAGCCGGACCCGGGGCTGGAAGTGCAGCACCAGCTCCTGCTGCACCAGGGCCTGTCGCAGGGCGTTGCCCATCTCGAGGGCCTCGACCGACACATCGTCCATCAAGGCTTCGTAGAAGCGCCAGCCGTTGCGGCCCTCGGCCTTGGCGCGGTACATCGCGATGTCGGCCTTGCGCACCAGCGTTTCCGCGTCGTCCGCATCCTCCGGGAACAGGCTGATGCCCAGCGACGGCGTGGTGTGCAGGGTGAAGCCGTCCACCTCGATCGGTGTGCGCAGCGCCTCCACCAGGCGTGCTGCCAGGCGTTCGGCTGCCAGATGGACATCCACCGTGTCATGGACCAGGACGACGAATTCGTCGCCCCCCAGCCGGGCCACGAAGTCATCGCCGCGCGCCTGGGCCAGGAACAGCGCGGCCACCCGCCGCAGCAGCGCATCACCGACCGAGTGGCCGAGCGCATCGTTGATGCCCTTGAAACGGTCCAGATCGATGAAGATCAGTGCCAGACGCCCGCCGCTGGTGCGGCATTGCACGATCCGCTCCTCCAGTTGCCCCAGCAGGTGAAAGCGGTTGGGCAGGCCCGTCAGGGCATCCTGCCGGGCTAGCTGGGTGAGCTGGCGGTCGCGCGATTCGATGCGCTCGGCCATGCGGTTGAAGCTCTGCCCCAGGCGGGCCAGCTCGTGGCGGCCCGACTCCGGCACGCGCACATCGAGACGACCGTCTTCCAGATGTTCGGTGGCGCCGATCAGGGTCCGCAAGGGTTGCCCGACCTGGCTGCGCAGGATGGCCACCAGCAGGGCGACGCCGAGCAGGGCCACGCCCGCACCGACGACGACGATGCCCTGGGCGTTGTCCACCGCCACCGCCCGCGCGGCCTGCACCGGGTAGACGGTGACCAGGTGCCAGCCGGGGCCGGTCAGGCGCGCGAAACCCAGCAGATGGCGCTGGTCGGCGCTGGAGCGCACCTCGGCCCCGGTCGTGATGCCGGCCAGCAGCGCCGCGGCCTCGACCAGCAGGGCATCACCGGTGGCGCTGGCCTGCAG
>JAFLDI010000008.1 GCA_017302485.1 Burkholderiales bacterium
AGCCGGTGTGGGAGACTCGTTCGAAGGATATCTGCTATACGGTCTGCAAACCGGTGTACGAAACGCACACGCGCAACATCTGCTACACGGTCTGCAAGCCCGTGTATGAGACGCACCAGCGCAACATCTGCTATACGGTTTGCAAGCCGGTCTACGAGACGCACACCAAGAACATCTGCTACACGGTCTGCAAGCCCGTCTACGAAACCCATACCAAGAACATCTGCTACACGGTCTGCAAGCCGGTGTGGGAGACTCGTTCGAAGGATATCTGCTATACGGTCTGCAAACCGGTGTACGAAACGCACACCAAGAACATCTGCTACACGGTCTGCAAACCGGTCTACGAGACGCACTCGAAGAACATTTGCTACACCGTCTGCAAGCCGGTGTACGAGACCCATGAAAAGGTCTGCCGCTACACGGTCTGCAAGCCGGTCTGGGAAACCCACACCAAGGACATTTGCTACACGGTCTGCAAGCCGGTGATGGAGACGCGCACGAAAGACGTCTGCTACACGGTCTGCAAGCCGGTTTGCGAAACCAAGACGGTGCAGGTCTGCTGCGGCCGTTGGGAAACGCAAGTCACGGAGAAGCCGGGCGCCGTCATCACCAAGTGCATCCGCGAGCCGGGCACCTGGGAATGGGATCCCTGCTGCTGCCGTTGCGTCTACAAGCCGGGCTGCGTCCGCAAGTGCCAAGTGCAATGCCCGCCGGTCCGCTGCTGCAAGAAGGTTTGGGTTCCGGAAATGCGTGAAAAGCAAATCACGTGCGTCCGCTACGTTCGCGAACAATGCGTCAAGCAATGCTCGTACACGGTCTGCAAGATGGTGCCGGAGCAACGCGTGAAGACCTGCACCTACAAGACCTGCAAGCTCGTGAAGGAATGCTGCGAGAAGCGGATTCCGTACACGGTCTGCAAGATGGTGCCGGAGCAACGCGTGAAAACCTGCACCTACACCACCTGCCGCATGGTGCCGGAACAACGCGTGAAGACCTGCACCTATACGACCTGCCGCATGGTGCCGGAACAACGCGTGAAGACCTGCACCTGGCAAGTTTGCAAGATGGTGCCCGAGCAACGGGTGAAGACCTGCTGCTACACCACCTGCAAGATGGTGCCGGAACAACGTGTGAAGACCTGCACCTACACGACCTGCCGGATGGTGCCGGAGCAACGCGTGAAGACCTGCACCTACACGACCTGCCGGATGGTGCCGGAGCAACGCGTGAAGACCTGCAGCTATACGACCTGCCGTATGGTGCCGGAACAACGTGTGCGTACCTGCACCTACACCACCTGCCGCATGGTCCCTGAGCAGCGCGTTCGCAACGTCTGCTACACCACGTGCAAGATGGTGCCGGAACAACGGGTTCGTACGTGCACCTACACGACGTGCCAAATGGTGCCGGAACAACGCACGAAGACGATCTGCTACACCGTCTGCAAGATGGTGCCGCAGTGCTGCTCGAAGCAAGTTCCGTACACCACCTGCAAGATGGTCAGCCAAACGTGCTGCCGTCAGGTTCCTTACACGGTCTGCAAGCCCGTTCACACGACCAAGACGGTCATGTGCACTCGCTGCGTGCCGAAGCAGGTGGCCTACTGCGTCACGAAGTGCTGCCCGCGCGTCGTCTGCAAGCAAGTGCCGGTGACGGTTTGCTGCCCGGTGCCCAACTGCTGCGACGGTTGCGGAGCCTAGTTTGAGCGAAGTCCGTTAGCCTGGAACGCCCGGCAGGACGTCGGGCAGATCGAGTTCGGGAAATAGCCGCGGCGGGTCGATCAGTAATGATCGGCCCGCCGTTTTTTGTTGGTTTCTGTAGGGAACGACCTCTGTGGCGTTCCCCAAGCGAGCTTCGAGTCTTAAGGTCGACGTGTTTGCTTCCTAAAGTCGGCTAACCGTCACAACCCTCACAGCCCGCATCTCCCAAACGTCGGGCATATCGCGCACCGTTCTCATGCGCGCAACCCCTGCCAGTCGAATCCGTACGTAGCGTTGTTACGTTTTGCTCCGGATTTCAGGGAAGTGAAGTGTACGCGCAACGTCGGGCCTGCCCGTCTTGCGCCGAATCTTCCGCCGCCCCGCGACTGTAACGGTGACGACGGCCACATACCACTGGTTTGCGCAAGCGAGCCGGGAAGGGTGGCCGAAGGTTGACCCGAAGCCAGGATATCTGGTCCGCGAGCTTGTCCCCGTAGCTTCTTCCTCGACGGAAGAAAGGAGCACGCAGATGGTTCGCCGCTGGAAACTCCCGGCCCGCGCCGGTTTCGCGGCCCTGGCGATGGCCATCGCCTTCACGCTGCTGTACAGCGTCGGCCAGGTGGCCGACCAGCAGTACGGCCAGGCCCAGCTGGCCCAGGCTGCCGCAGCCACCCACGTGGCCCAGGCCACAGCCGGTGCCCGCGGCTGACACGATCATCACTCGGAGGGCTTCACCGGCCCACTCCTTCGCCCCGCTGGTCGGGGCTTTTTGTAAAGCGTCACATGGTTTGACGTAGCAGCGCAGATGGTTTGCGGTGGCAATCCATCTGTCGCCGGGCGCCTGTGGATAACTGCTGTGGACAACCCAGGCTCAGGCCGCCTTAGAAGCGGGTTCGAAGTTGGTTATCAGCACCTCCTTGGCGGGGGCCTCACCAGCCTTGCGCCCGGCTGAGATGGAGTATCGCGTCGTCACAGCCTCGATCCGGAAGGCGCGGAAGACTTCGCGCACCCCTGGCGTGTCGTTCAGGCTGAGCACGAATCGCCCCTTGAGGGTGGCCAACTGGCCGGCCAGCAGGGTGAAGTCCTCTCGGGTGAACAGGCCGCGGCCGTAGTCTGCCTCGCAACCCCAGTACGGGGGATCGAGGTAGAACAGGGTGGTCGACCGGTCGAAGCGACGCAGGATGTCGGCGTAGGGCCGGTTCTCAATGAGAACCCTGGCCAACCTCAGATGGGCGGCACTTAGGTCCTCTTCGATCCGCAGCAGGTTCAACCGCGGCGGCGCCGAGGCGGCAGTTCCGAAGGTCGCCCCGGCCCACTTGGCTCCAAAGCTGCTGCGCAACAGGTAGTAGAACCGGGCCGCGCGCTGGATGTCGGTCAGTGTCTCCGCTGGCGTGGCCATGAACCGATCGAACTCGTCGCGCGCCACCAGCATCCACCGGAACTGGTCGACCAGTGCCGGCAGGTGGTGCTTCACACACCGATACAACGTGACCAAGTCGCGGTTGATGTCGTTGATCACCTCGACCTTGCTCTCCGGCTTCTTAAAGAGCACCCAGGCCGCTCCTGCGAAGACTTCGCAGTAGGTCTGGTGAGCGGGGAACCGCTCAATGATCCGGTCAGCCAGCAGGCTCTTTCCACCCACCCATGAGATGGGGCTTCTTCCTTGCGTCACAGCGCTCTCCAGGTTGTGACGCTCGCTGGCGTTCTCGGGTTGGGCGATCGTCGCCCTGAAAGCTTGCCACCACGCCGCAGCGTGGGCACTTGATCTCCAGTCTCTTGAATTCGCCCTCTGCCAGCTTTCGCCGGCAGTCGGGGCAGCGAATCTCTCGCATGGCATCCCTCACAATGCCCTTGCCTGGTACCAGGTGGCAGGGCCTTGGCTGATGCCGTGCTCACTCACGGCGGAGGCGGGTGGTCGGGGTGCTCCAACACCTCGACCACTCGCCCTGTTCTATGCTCAGGTCTTGATGTAGTAGCGCAGCGCGACGTTCCGGGGCCGCGTCTCGGCACCGATCACGCCAGCCGCGTTGACCGCGCCGCCGTCGTAGTCGCTGCCGTCGTTGGTGTACGGGCGGGGGTTGTTGCTGTCGGCTGACCCTACACCGACGAACAGCGTGGAGGTGGCGCCGAAGGGCGTCTGTCCAGCCTCGCCCACCGCGCCAACGTGCTGGTGGGCCTCGATCATGTCTTCCTGTGTGCTGCCCAGCGAGCGGCCGGCATCGACGCCGCGGCCGGCGTCGAGGCCTCGGATGAACTCGCCACGCAGGTCAGGCAAGCCGAATGTGGTGCTGCCGTCGCCAGCGCCGAAGGTTGTGCCTATCGCCGCGAACAGCGCGGCATAGGTGGAGCGGCTCACCAGTTGACCGTCGCAGGCCAGCCATCCGCTGATGGCGCCCGTGCGTGCAAACGCCGCCACCTTTCCGGGCGGGGAGTACACCGCACACAGCGCCTTGATCGCGGCCAGCAGCTGCGTGTGTGCCGGCTTGGAGAGGACCAGGCCGGCCCCCTCGACCACGTTGACCAGCTCGTCCTGCACGGCGTTGAGCCAGGCCGCGTCGACCACCGTGGCCGGCACGCCCGAGCCGGGATCACCATCGGTGAACTGGTTGCCGGTGTGGCCGGCGGCGTCGATCCTGTGCATGTGTCAGACCTCGTAGGCAAATAGAACGGTTGTGTGGGCGGGCGAGTAGCGCTCGATCAGGCACTCCAGCTGCTCATTGCCCCACTCGCGCAGCCGGTCGCCGGCAGTGCTGGCACCGGCGCGGAAGTAGCGCACCGCGCTCGCGCTGGCCACGTTGACCCGCCAGGTGTAGGCCCAGCCGTCGCCGGTATAGGAGATGCCGGCCGCGATCGCCGCGGCCTCGGTGGGAAAGTCCTCCACCGTGACCTCGTAGCCCAGCTGCGCAGCCAGCGCGATGAAGAAGGCGGCCGACTGTCCGCCCTGCATGGTGAACCTCGACCTGGCCGCCAGTCGGCGTTGCGCATCGGTGATGGGCTCGGTCAGGCAAGGGTCGGGCAGGCCCAGCACACGCTCCCAGTCGGCCAGCAGCTCCACTGCTGCGCCAGGATCGGTCTCGCGCAGCAGCGCAATGCACCGTGCATCCAGCCTGGCCAGCTCGGCCGCCCACGCATCGAGCAGGCCGCCCAGCGGCGTGCCGTTGGCCTGCCATGCATCGCCCTGGGGCAGCAGCGCCTGCAGCGCGCGGGCGTACTCAGCTTTGGTTGCCGCCGCCACCGGTCAGCTCCAGGTGATGGTGCCCAGCGTGACGATCTGCCCGGCCGAGGGCACCACGTCAGCCACTGGATCCAGGATGTCGCTGTGCGACTCACCAGCGCCGCTGCTCACGGTCTCGCGCAGCCGGCTGATGTAGATGCGGCCACCCGGTGTGGCCTCGCGCTGCAGCATGTCGAGCAGCTCGGCCTCCACCGCGGAGCGGACTGCGCTGGTGTCGGGAAACACCGCAATCTCCATGTCCAGCTCCAGCAGCGTGGGCGCTTCCACAGTCACCGTGGCTGTCACCGGACGGCGCGCGTTGATGTAGGTCTGGACCTCGGCAACCTGCCCGCTGTCGGGGATGATCGATGCATCGCCGTCCCGCACAAAGCGCACCACCACCGTGCCGGGGCCATCCTCCTGCGGGTAGCACCAGGCGCGCGTCACGCCAGCCACTGATCGCGCCCAGCTCACGTAGTCCGCGGCGGCACCGCCGGCGGGCGGGGCCTGCATGCGCGCGATCACACGGCTGCGCAGCTCGTCGTCGCTCTCCTCGTCGCGGCCACCGATCAGACCGCCAGAGGCCACCGTGGCGCTGGTGGCCACGCCAGCCACAGGCTCCACGAACGACAGCTTCGTGGCGCTGGCCGCATTGCCCGCCAGGCCCGCCTCCAGCGCCCGCACAAGCACGGTCGCGGCCCCGCCGCTGATCGTGGCTGCTGCCTGCGTGCGGAACTGCGCGCCATCGGCCCGCTGCAGCACTGAGTAGATTGGCACATCGGCGCCCGACTCGCCGCTCAGGGTCACATTGCCCGTCGCCGCCGCAGCCGCCTTGCGCGTGATGCCCCACAGGCCCGCCCAGCGCACCAGCCACTCGGCCTCGGCCTGGTCGACCAACACCTGCTGAGACACCCACTGCAGGTACCCGTACAGCCCATGCACCGCCGCGGCATGCACCCGCGCCAACGCGCCCAGATTGCTGCGCCGCAGGCGGGCATCGGTGCCGGGCAGCTCCACCTCGATGTCCGCCGCCGCACGATCAATCAGCTCAGCCAGAGTCGGCCGCGAGAAACCCATGTTCAAACCCCTTGCCAGAACCGCTCGAACCGAAAGCGCGCTGCCGGCCGATCCCGGCGCACCACCACCACCGCCAGCGCCAATCGATCGAGCCCTTGCACCTCGGCCGTCACCTCAACACCGTCGGCCACGCCGTCCTGCACCAGCCAGGCCAGCGCATCCAGCACGTACTGGCGCGCCCGGGTCACCGTGCCGGCGGTCAGCTTCTCGCGGCGCAGCAGCCACAGCTTGCTGCCCATCGCGTCGCCCGCCACCACCGCCCAGGCATCGCCCCACCAGCCGCGGCGGTTGGTCAAGCCGGCCGCGGCCATGTCCTCATCGCTGGCCGCGGCGTCGGTGAATAAGCTCAGCACCACCGCCGTCTCCAGGCCGTCATCGCTGGCCAGGTCAGCCGACGACACCGCCCACTGGCCGCGCTGCTCACCGGCCGACCACGACGTCTTGATGTCCGCCATCAGGCAGGCTCCCCGGTATTCGACGAGCCCGACTGCACGCCGCCATGCACATGCGTGTGCAGGCTGGTGCCCTGGCCGAACACGTCACCCTGTGCCACCACCTGGCCAGCCACATGCAGATCACCGGTCAGCTCCACCAGCGGGCACTCGATGCGCACCTTGGTCGCCGCCTGCACCAGCACCTGGCCGCCCTGCTTCAGGCGGATCAGCACACCCTCATTGGTGTAGATAGCAACCTCCCCAGGCAGCAGGCCCGTGGGCCGGTACCGGCGGTCATCCACGGCCACCACCACCAGGTGGTCGCGGCTGCCACCCACCGCGATCGCTGCGGCCTCTGCACCAGGCAGTGGCACGCTGGTGAACCCGTATTCCTGGAAGCGCTCCACCTGGTCACGCAGCTCGCCGGCCAGCGCCTCCACCTGCACCGACTGGATGCCCGGCTGGTCATCCACCATCCGCAGCACCGCACGGCCCACCATCAGCGCCACCCGGCGTGCCAGCGGCCCCAACACGCGTTGCATGCCCGGATTCATCGGCGCGCTCCAGCCACGTCCCAGAACTGGCCGCCCGCTGCGGCGGCGGCGGCCTTCGGCGCAGCCACGGGCGCCAGCGTGAAGGCGTCCGGTCGCGTCAGCGTCAGCGTCGTGCGGCTGCCGGTTTCCTGAGCCAGCTCGTAGTTCACCGCTACGATCAACAGGTCCTGGTCCAAGCGCAGCGGGCTGGCATCCACATGCACCAGCCTGTTGGGGCGCCACAGCTGGCCGCTGCGTTGCGTCCAACCCGCGACCGTGATCGTCACCTGCATCGACTTCGCGGCGCGCACAGTGGCCTCCCACTGCACCCGATCGCGTAGAGAGCCCGCCATGTCCGGCGCCTCACCCGTGATTAGCAGCGGCCGGTAGCGCGTGACCTGCGCATCCTCAGCGCGCGCCTGCACATGCGCTGCGGCAGTCCCATTGAAGTAGTCCGACCCAGGGGCCTGACCCTTGGCCAGGTACACGCTGTAGCGGTCGCGCGCGTCGAACCGCGCCTGCGCCGCCAGGATGTTGTGGCCGAAGACCAGGTCCTCATCCGCGCGCAGCACGCCCGCTCGCGTCAGCACCACACCGCCGACACCGTCAGCCGCCACCAGCAGGCCGCGCGTGCGCGCCGCGCGCTCGATAGCCTCGAAAACACTCTCGCCTTCCTGCAGTGCGAAGCTGGCCAGCGGCTTGCCAACGTCCACGTCAGCCGCTACAGCCACCCCGAACGGGCCGGCCAGGTCCTTGGCGATGTCCAGCACCGATCGATTGCGCCATTGGCCCGGCGATCGCACCGCGCTGCAGTCCACCAGATCAGCCGCCTTGTCGCGGCCCGCGATCGCCACCTCGTGGCGCCCCGCGTCAATGCCCAGGTCGACAACATCCACCCAGCCGGAAACCAGCACCTGCTCATCTAGCCGCAGCTCGCAGGCATCGCCCGGTCTGATTTGCCGCGTACGGTCTGCGCCAGGCCACAGCTCGGTCACCTGCAGCCCGAACTGCCCGGCCGCACGGTCCATTGCGGTGGCCACTTGAATGGCCTTCCAACCGCCATAGACCCCGCCGCCAACCTGCAGCACCGCGTCAACCGAGCTACGCATTGGCCAGTACCTCCAGGGCCACGCCGCCAGCCGCGAACAGCGGGTGCCGAATGCGCTTGGCGTTGCGCGCCAGCACATCGTCGGCCCTGGTGCCGTCACCGTACAACGCCTGCGCCAGCACCAGCACAGGCATGCTCTGAGCCGGCGTCCAGCGCACCAGGCGCGCCAGGTCAGCGCCACGCAGCGTGATGTCGGCCACCACCGTCGAGCGAAGCGCCCGCAGAGCACTGAAATGAGCGTCTGCCACGCCAGCAAGTAGCAGCTCGTCGCAGGCGGCAGCGTACTCGTCGCGCAGCAACTGGGCCTCATCGAAGCTGCCGAACCCCAGCTCAGAGATCGCGCGCGCAGCCTCCACCACAGCCGTCGACCGCACCAGCCGCGCCAGTGCCATGCGGTTGCCAATCTCGGTGGCGCGCCGCGGGCTCACACCTGCGGTCGACACACCCAGCCTCCCGTAGCCCCACAGCACTTTGGCCAAGCGCAGCGCATCGGCCGGCTGCTGCGTCACGCTGCGAGTGAGCTGACGCAGCATCGTCGTCACACGATTGGCCATTGCTGCTGGCTCGTAGGACAGCGCCACCAGACCGGCGTTGAGCCCATCGATCTGCTGCTGCAGTTCGGCCAGGGGCGCCAGTGCCGTGGTCAGACCGGCGGCCAGTCCGCGCACCTGGGTCACCAACCCAGCAACCCGCGACCGCAGCGAGGTGGCCACAAAGTCTGGCAGGCCGCGCGTCACCACCACGCCCTCGAACTCGGCCGCCGCGGCAGTCTCCACCACCTGGCCGGCTTGGGCAACCTGGTCACGGGTGCTGGCCATGCGCCTCGGCTCACTGCTTTTGCCAGCCTCCACGAACGTCAGCGTGAATCGCGCCACCAGCTGCGCCTGCGTGCTCTCGCTGATGCGGCAGTCGAGCACCGATGCTTGCACCAGTCCACACTGCGGGTGCACCAACGGCCCCGGGCCAGGCTGCTCCACGGCAGCAATCAGCCTGTCGCGCTGCGCCGCGTAGTCGCTGCCCAGCACCACGGCGTCCAGCGTCCACTGGCGAGCTCGGCGGCCCAGGTCCTCAAGCCAGGGCTCGTCACGCCCAGGGTACTCATGCAGCGCGCCGCGCCGACCGACCGCCGAGTCGTTGGCCAGCACATGAAACCGCACGCCACGGAAGCTGGCGTTAGGCCCTTCGTCCGTGTACCAGGTCACCCGTCAGCCCCCCCAGGCCAAACCGGCGCCAGCGTAGTTGACGTCGAGTTCCATTCCCGTACCAGGATCCTTCTTGAGATCAGTCACTCGCGTGCGCTTGTCATCGACCTCAATGCGAAGGCTGCCACCGACCTTGACTGCGCTGGCGCCCAGCGCCGATGGAGCGGGTGCACCACCTGCAGACGGAGGAGCCGCAGCGTCGGATCCGCTACCCCAGGTCATCCAGCTCGGCGCACTATTGATTCCGGAGCGCTGGTCTGGCTGCTTGGTGGAGGAATCGGCAGCCGCAGAGTCCTTAGGCTCCTCGCTGCTGCGCAGCCACTTGGGCACGAACACCTCTTTGAACCGGCCCATGTAGTCATCGGGCGCCAGCTTGGACATCGCCTCCTGAAGCTGCTTGAAGCGCGCAATGGCGAACGGCAACAACCCAACCACCAGGGCGAGAGCACTAGCCACCGCCATGATCGGGTTGGCGGCGAGCGCCACGTTCAGACCGATAACCGCCGAGACAAGCTCGCCAATGGCCAGCACCGCCTTTGCTCCGATCAAACCCAACACCAGAGAAAACACGTTTTCCCAGCCGCCGAGCGCCTGAGCTACCTTGTCCGCACCAGAGAACAGATCGCCCAGCACCTCCACCACACGGCCCGCGGCATCCCACACTGCCGGCAACCGCGTCGCCATGCGATCCACCCACGCCTCAAAGCGGGTGGCCATCAGGCCGCGGTTGGCAGCGGTCCACTCGGTGATCTTGGTCAGGATGCTCTGCAGCACCGGCGCGGCCGCGGCCAGCGCGTTGGACAGCGCCCCGAACAGCACCAGTCGAGTGCGGTCCCACGAGTCGTTGAACTCGCCCATCGCCTCAAGCGTCTTGGCGTCCAGCACCACGCCCAGGCGCTCGGCCTCGTCGCCCAGGCGCTTGAGGCCAGCGCTGCCCTGCTCCACAGTCTGCTTCATGGTGGCGCCGCTTCGGCCCATGAGCGCCATCATCACATTCACCTTCTTCGCAGCGTTGGCGCCCGTGTCACCCACCCGATTGAACTCGTCCCCAATGGCGCCGAACAACTCGCTCACCGAGGCCTTCTTCAGCTGCTGAGCGCTGACGCCCACGCGCTCGAACCAGGTCAGCATCTCCTGATTGCCTGCCAGCGCCTCGGCCTTGGCCTTGCTCAGGTAGCGCAGGGCGTCGCCCATCTCCTCGGTGCTGCTGCCGCTCATCTGCGCGGCGTAGCCCAGGCGCTGCAGCTCCTGGGTGCTGATGCCCAGCATCTTGGCGGTGTCCGCCAGTCGATCATTGCCATCGGCCAGGCGCTTAAAGCCGTAGAACGCGCCCGCCAACGCGCCGCCGACCAGGGTGGCGCCACGCACCACGCCACCCAGCACCTCGCGCACATTGGCCCACCGCTGAGCCACGTTGTCGGCTGCGGCTCCGATGCGGGCGAACCGCCCCTCATCGATCAGGTTGCGAAAGGCCGCTCGCACCTTGCGTGCCGGCTCGGTCAGCTTGTCGATGCGCGCATTGACTTTGGCCACCGTAGCGGTGGCCTTGTCGATTGCTTCCAGAACAAACGCCAGGCGCAGTGCGCCGCTCCGCGTGCTCATGTGCTGTTGCCTTGCCCTCGCTGCGCGATTCGCGCGGCCTCACGGTGCCACTCCAGCACCTCCTCCAGGTCCATCTGCATCAGGTCAGTGATGGGCGTGTGGAGCAGGTGCGCCGTCTCGGCGATCACTGCGCGCCAATTGGGAGGGCACCGCCCAGAAAACCCGCGGCCACTTCGCCCAGCTCCGTCACGTCCTGGCCGTCGAGCTGGTCGAACGTGCTGGGCGGAATGCCCGCCATGCGGCACACCATCACGCGCAGCGCTTCGCCCGCGCCCTTGGCGTTGGCGTTGCCGATGGCGGCCACGTCCGCGCCCTTGAAGCGGCGCAGCTCCAGCGAGTCGATCCGCTGGACCACATTGCCGTCCTTGTCATTCAGCTCGACGGGGTGCTTGAGACGGTGCTCCATGTCACACCCCCATCTCGATCGCCGGATCGCCGAACAGCTTGATCGGCACCTTGCCGCCCTCGCCCGCCGTGGCCTTGGGCGGATCCGCCAGGGTGGCATTGGTCACCGTGTAGACCTGGCCGGTGTCGCACTCGAACGTGGCCACCGCGCCCGCAATGTCGCGCAGCGCGGCCAGGCTGGTGCCCTGGCCCACCGAGATCACGCACTCGATCACCGCCTCCTTGACCGACTCGCTGTAGCCGATCACCCGGCCCGAGCCCAGCACCGGCGTGCGCACGGCGCCGCCGATGTCGATGCTCGCGCCCGGCTCGCTGTCCAGCAGCCCACCGTTCACGCGGATGTGAACGACCCCCAGTTGTTTGCCAGCCATCGCGGCCTCCTTGTGCCCGGCTTACAGCCGGAACTGCACTTGCCCCGCGAACACGCGGAACTGGTTGATGACGTTGGGCGGGATCACCGCGTCCACACGGTTGGGGTCGCTGTCGTTGCGCTGCACCACCAGGTCGCGCTTGAACTGTCCGATGTCCTCGGCCAGGCCAGCGGCTTCCCACTCGCGGAACAGCGCCAGCAGCTCGCCGCGCAGCACATTGGGCGTCACCACCGCCTGGCCGGCCGACACTACAGTGCCATCGTTGGCCAGCTTGTGGCGCGGGTACCGGGTGGTGATGCGTTGGCGCACCGTGAACCGCAGGTACGCGATGGTGCGCATCGTCTCCACGTCCAGATAGGCCGTGTCCTCCACCCCGAACGCATTGAGCCTGTAGGTGGTGATCAGCCGCTCCACGCGGCAGGTGCCGTCCAGGTCGGCCCGGAATGTGCTGATACCGCTGTACAGCAGCGTGTTGCGCTCCTCGCGGGTCCACTGGTCGGCCACTGCCGGCGCCAGCACACCCGGAATGGCCAGCGTCTGGCGCGGGCGGGCAGGATCGCTCTCGTAGGCGTCCAGCGCCGCCACCGTGGCCGCCCACAGCCACGGCGGGGTGGGGCTCTTGCCGCTGCCCACCACCACCAGGTGCGGGCTGTTGCGGCTGGTGCCCAACGTGGTCAGGGTACCCACCGTGCCGCTGGCACCCGTGTAGGCCAGGCCCTCCTTCTGCACCATCGGGCCGAAGCGCGTGGACATGAGCGCCTCGATCTTGCCCAGGTTGACAGCGTCGAACCACGGACAGACCACGGTGTGGAACGCCGCGTCGCCGATGGCCGTGATCGCCGGCTGCACATCCGGATTGCCGCTGCCACCGCTCATGGCCGTGATCGTCAGGCCCAGTCCGGCCGGCAAACGCTCGCCGTCGAAGTAGCTGTGCCGCAGGTCGATCGAGTTGCCCAGTTCACTGCGGTGCTTGGCTGTCACCGTCACCGTGCCCGATGACGAGGTGGCCGTCACGCCATTGGCCTTGTCCTTGTTCAGGGCCGTCACCAGGCGCGCTGCCACGTCGGTTGCCGTGTCGCCGGATGCCACCGCCACCCGCACCGCCGAGCCACCCACGTACACCCACAGCGTGCCCGCCGCCGTGGCCGGGCCGGTAAACGCCAGCGTGCCGGTGGCCGCAACGCTGCCCTCGCCCAGCGCCACTGCATAGAGGTCCACGTTGTCGTTGGCGCGGCGCACCGCGGCGCACAGCTGCTGCGCCAGACTGCCGTCACCGAAATAGTCCACCGCCGCATCGGCGCTGGCAATCCGGTACACCGTGTTGACCGCGCCGCTGCCGGCGGCCACCTTGTGGCCCATCACCAGCATGCGGTGGCGCTCCACCGGCAGGCCATTGAGCGCGCGGCTCGGGTCTACCTCCAGGTAGGTGCCCGGCGTGCGGATACCCACCGGGATCGCGTTGAAACTGATATTGCCCATCAGGCATCTCCTTGGCTCAGCGCCACGGGCGCCGCAGACGCGATGTCACCATCAGCCAGTCGGCGCCGCCAATAAACCGAGTTACTCACCTCCGCACCCTCCGGCGGCACCACCGACATGTCCAGCGGGTTGAGCACCGTCAGCCCCTCGGCCGGCACCACCCAGACACGATCAACCTGCGTTTGAACGTCCATCCACACCTCCATCAAATCCACGGCGCCGCGGCCACGTCGCTGCTGCCACCCAAGTACACCGTGCCCACCGAGTTGGGGCCGCTGTCCTGCATCCATATCTCGAGCTGCACCACCCTGCCAGCCGCCGTCCAGCCCACCGGCGCGCTGGCCGCCACCGCCAGCGCCTGCGTGGCGCCGGGCACCAGGCCGGCCGTTGCCGTGGTCCACAGTGCGGCCTGGCCCAGCGTGGCGCCTGCGGCGTCCAGGTAGGTAGCCAGTACGCCCATCTGACCTGCCATGCCGCTGCCGCCCGTCAGGCCGGCGCTGCACCACAGCGAGTCGGGCGCATCCTTGAGCACCAGGCCCACACCCACCCGGCCCGCGCCGCGCAGGCCCATGTGGGCCACGTGACGGGCCACGTCGTAGCGGGCGTAGTCGCTGGGCCGTGCGCGGCTCACAAAGGGCGCCGGGATACCCACCACCCACGCCTGGCCGGTGCCGTTGGCCAGGCAGGCGCGGCGCTGCAGTGGCTCGTCGCCCGCCAGCACGCGCTCCACCAGCACGGCGCTCCAGGGCTGCACCACCAGCTGCTGCATGCCGCCCAGGTCAACCAGCTCCAACGGCTGGGGCTCCAACTGGTCGCCCACCAGCTCCCACGCCTGCGGCGCTGCGGCGGCCAGACCACCAGGCAGCGCCACCTCGTGCAGCTGCACCAGGCCAGGCTCGGAGCCGTCGTTCCACATCAGTACCGCGGCGCGCCGCGCGCTCAGGCCCGCCACTGCATGCACGCCAGGCTGGCCCGCTGCCGCGGCAGCGTCCAGCGCGCCGTACAGCGGCACACGGCGCGTGGGCAGGCGGTTGGCCCACCAGTCCAGGGTGTGCCACACCGGCGTGCGAGCCAGTGAGCCGTCCACCTGCTTGTCCAGCACCGCACGGGCAGCGCCCAGCAGGTAGCTGCGGTGCACCCGGGCCAGGTCGGGCCGCTCCAGCATCGCCGCCAGGTCGCTCAGCTGCGCCACGGCAATCTGCACCGGCGTGGCATCGATCGATCCATCACCGACCGGGCCTTTCTTCTGCATAGCGGGCGCGTACTGGCCCAGCACGGCCGGCCAGGCCCGCGTGCTCAGCTTGGTGACCACGCCGTCCAACTGCGCCGGCCACTTGCCGCTGTAGCTGTTGAGCAGCACCTCACCGGGAGCGGGCAGCGCAGGGTTGGTCAGCAGCACCGCGTCGAGCTCGTCCACGCACGCCGCAAAGCCCAGCCGGCCGCTGCTGTCGGTGCCGCCGTCGTCTTCATCGTCGGCCTGCTTGTCCGCCCGAAAGTCGCCGTACAGAAATGACCCAAACCCCCGCCGCGTGTACGCGGGCGCCGCGGCACTGCCGTGCAGGTGCAGGTATATCTGCGCCAGGTCCTGCGCCGCCACCGTGCGCTGTGCCGCCGCGCGGACCTGAAAATCGGCCGGCTTCTCACCCGGGTAGGCGGGCTGCCCGCCCACCTCCAGGCCGCGCTTGACGCCCGCCAGGGTGTGCAGCGGCTCGTTCTCGGCCGTGATCGTGTAGGCGCCCCGCGGGTCGTGCTTGGCTGCGGCCTGCCAGCGCCCCAGCAGGCTGCTGCTGGCCTCCACATCGGTGGCCGTGCGGTGAATGGCCGGCTTGGCGTAGTGCTCGGCCTGGTAGCCCGCCGCGGCACCAATGGTCTGGCGCACGCACACCAGGCCGCTCTCGGCCAGCGCGTCCTCCAGGTCCAGCATGTACTGCGCTGGCGTGTCGCTCACCGCGATCGGCGCGCCGTTGGCGTCCAGCTCCTCGACCAGCGCGGGGCAGCCCAGGCCATCGGCGCCCCACTTGCGGTACCAGTCCGCCTCAATCGCCAGGCTCACACCCTGCACGCCCAGCGCCACCAGCTCAGGCACGCACTGCAGCAGTGCCGCGCCCTCGCGCACGTTGGTGGCCATCGCCAGCTGGGCCTTGCTGGCGGCCCAGTAGTGCACCTGGTCATACACGGCGCTCAGCACCAGCGCGTCCTGCGGCACCAGCACCTCGTCGCGCGCCTCAGGGTTGCTGTTGCTGTAGTCGCCGTCCAGCCAGGCAGCGTAGTCGGCCGTGTTGTGCTGCGGCATGTCCAGCCGCGGGGAAAAGGTGGCAAACACAGCCAGGTCGGCGCCCTGGCCCTTGTCCACACTGAACGGCACCTGCAGCGCCAGCGAGTACACCGCCAGCCCCTGGCTTTGCACTGTGCCGCTCCACAGGTTGGCCACCTCGCCACACACCACGCTGCCCTGGCCGGCCATGTCCTGGTCAGCCAGGCCGCTGGCCAGCGCCGCCAACAGCGCGTAGGCGCCAATGCTGGTGGCGTCGCCCGTCTTGCGCGCATCCTCGCCAGCGGCGTTGCCCACCGCCACCACCAGCGACCACTCGCCCAAGTACTTCAGTGCCGACGTGCCACCCTGCGCCGTTGCCCGCTCAAAGCCCAGGTACACACCCGGCAGCGCCTGGCGGTTGGCCAGCGTCTTGAACAGCTGGTCATCCCACACGCCCGGCAGCGTGCCCACGTGGCGCACCGCCGGGCCCACCACCTGGCGCACCCGCGCCAGCATCGCAACCTCGATCGCCACGAGCGGGTTGGTGTACGGCAGCGTCGTCTCGATTGCCATGCGCCAACCCTCAGCGCTGGCGCGTGTAGTCGGCCAGCGAGTCAGGCGTGAACACGCGCCCGCCGCTCACCACCTCCACGCTCGCCGGGCCGTTGGCCGGGTTGGTCTGCTGCACCACGCCGGCGTTGTCCGGGCCCAGGCTCATCTTGCCGGCGCCAATGTCGCGCAACAACGTTCGCGCCGCGTCAGCCCGCTTCTGCACGTGATCGGTGATGCGGTCCTCGTACAGCGCCTCACGCGCCAGATCGCAGTGAAGGTTGACCAGGAACCTTGGCACCACCTGCAGCGGCAGCTGATAGCGCGCAGCCAGGTGCGCATCAATCAGTGCCGCCGCATCGTCCAGCGCAGTGCGCACCCGGTTGGCGTCGTAGCTCCCGCTGCCGTCCTGGTCAGTCAGCTGGATCAGCTCGTCCTCGCGGAAGCGGCTGAGCATGTCTGAGAGCGTGGCGTAAGGCATACAGGCAGGGGATGGGAATCAGCCGATGACCCAGTTTGAGCCGTTGCAGAACACCGGCACCTGATTGGAGCCGCCTGCTGCGACCGTGCTGCCAACGTTCGCCGACGTGTACGCGGCCGAGGCGTCGCTGACGGTGGCTCGGACACCCTTGTATGTCGCTGACGCGGCCGGCAGGTTTGCCACGGTGCCGTTGATGAGCGCAAGCACCTTTTCGGCCGCCCAAACGTTCGTCAGTACCGCGTTGTTGACGGTTGGCGCAGCGTCCTGTGTGGGCGACGCTTCGGGGTCCAGGTAGCGATTGCCCGAGAACTTGCCACCGACCCAGGTCGTGCCGGTATCGAATCGGATCGGGGCTTTGTTGCCGGCGGTGGCTGTGCGGCCGTTGGAAATGAGGGTGTTGTCGCACAGCTCCAGGTCGATGAACTCTCCGAACAGTCGGATGCCGGACAGGTCGCAGTCGGACACGAGGTTGCCGCGCACCGTCAGGCCCAGCAGCGGCCTACCAGAGTTGGCGAGTAGCGCGATCCCGTACCCACCGCCCACGGCGCGGATGGTGTTGTCCAGCACTCGCGTGCGACCCCAGGCCATTGCAATGCCAGACTGAGCTGCCGCAGCGGTGCCTGGCGCGCTGTTGACAGAGAGGCCGACCGCGTACTGCCCGCCCCAGGCAAACAGGTCGCTGACGTCATTGTGAGAGACCAGCGTGTCGCGCGGTACTCGGCCATAGGTGACACCGTTGGACCCGGCCTTGATGCCGTGCACACACGACCTGACGATGTTGTGAACGATGCGCGCCGCGTGGCTGCCGCTGTCCACGATGCCGTTGTAGTAGCCCTCGATGATGTTGGCTTCGATGATGAGGCCATTGCCACCGAACGCAGGCGGGTTGGGCGTCTCGGCCGACGCCTCGATGTTGATGCCACTGCGGCCGGTCGCTCCGGCATCGGTGTTGCCCATGCCAGCCGCCAGCGAACCGATGATGCGGTTGTGGTGGATGTGCATCGAGATGTCATAGTCCGCCACCGCCACGCCGATGGCTGATCCGCCAGCACCGCCAGAGCTGCCGCTGAGGCTGGGCCGAGCCAGCCGACCGCCACGCACGATGATGTTGTGCGCCAGCTCGCAGTTCAAGCTCTTGTCGTAGCCCAGCGCAGTCGAAGGGTTGTCCTTGATCCGCATCCTGGTCACGAACGAATCTTCGGTCGTGTCCATGTGGATCATCTTCATGTCGCTGCCGTAGCCGCTGGTCGCGGCGAAAAACGTGCCGATGAGCGAGAACTGGGTCAGCGACACATATTTGTAGCGCACGCCAGAGCCTGCACGACAGAACCACGGCGCGGTTGTCGAGTCGTCGGCATTGGCGACGATCTTGCACACATGGACATGCGTACCTTCGCGCCGCACACCGCGGATCGACACGCCAGAGCTGACAGGCAGCCGACCGGTGACGATGAATCGGCCGCCTGGAATGACGATGCAGCCTGGCACACCATCGGCGGCGTAGTCGGCCGTGCACGCAGCCACCGCGGCGGTGAATGCCGCGTCACAGGGCCAGCCGAACACGACCTCGCAACCGGTGGCCGTCTGGTTTGCCGCGTTGAGCAAGTAGGCCTTGCCGTTGGCGACCGATTGGATGGTGGACACCATTACGCCGTCGTTTGCCACCAGGGAAAAGTCCGAGGTTGGCGAGCCGTATCCAGGGCCCTTGACGCCGACTGTTTTGCCGACATCGGCGTCGGTGAACACATAGCCATCCACCGTCAGCTCGGTCGATGCAATAGCCATCGACGCGGCAGCCGCGAAATAGGTGGCCTGCTGGACATCGCCATACTGGTTGAGCGGATACTCTCGATCCCAAGCCCCTGACACCAAGCCGTCGAAAGCCGCCGCCTTCTCCGGCGTCGTCAACAAGATCGCCTTGCCTGCGGCGAACTCTTCAGCGCCGCCACCCTGGGTCAGCCTGGCTGCATCATCGTCGGACAGGCCCAGCACGATGTCACCACGCTGCAGCTCGCGCCCATCGCTGGTCTGTCCGTTCTTGATGATCACGTTGCGCATGGTTGTCTCGCAGGGGTGGTGCTTGGGTCAGGGGTGGTAGGGGCTATGCCAAAACCATCTGCGGTAATCCAGCCCCTACCAGGGAGGTTCGCGCTTGAGTTGCGTTTGGGCTCGCAGGCGGCCCCCGCAACGGAGCCGCCTGGTCAGTGCCCTCTCTGGGGTGGTATCAGGTGGCTGCGGCCTTGGCGGGCTGCAGGGTGTGGCCGAGCAGCGGGGCGGCCTGGCCGGCGGTCAGGGTGATCTGGTCGCCCTCCTCGTACAGCTCGCCGTCATGCTCCAGGCGGGACAGCACGGTGTAGTCGGCCTTCTCGGCGGCGGCCTTGTCGGCCTCGGGGGTGCGCGGGGTGCGCTTGTTGGGGCTGGTGGCCACGTTGGTTCTCCTGTGCAGGTCTGTGAGATGGATCAGTCGCTGGTGTCGCCCAGCCAGGCGCGCCTGGTGGCGCGGCCTGGCCCTGGCCGGTGCGTGCGTCAGGCCGCGGCGGCCTTGAACAGGTAGCCCAGGTCGTTGGCGGAGACGAACTCCTTGACGCTCTCGCCGCTGCGCACGCGCACGCCGCCGCGCATACCGATGTCCGAGTCCTCGATGGTCCCGGCCACCGGGCTGCCGAACTCGGCGGTCTGCGCAAAGGTCAGGCCGCTCTCGGTGTCGGCATCGGCGTTGATGCTCACCAGCGCGGCGTCCTTGCCCCAGATGCGCGTGATGTTGGGCGTCTGGCCCTTGGCGGCGGTGTTGAGCCAGCCCTCGCCCACGTGCACGTTGTCCAGCTCCAGCAGAGCGGCCAGCGCCTCGCGCGTGACCGCCTTCTGGTTGCCGTTGACGCTGCCGTAGATGGCCGACTTGATCTTGGGGTGCAGGCTCAGCACCGTGAACACCGCGCGGCCCAGCACCAGGGTGTTGGGGCGGATGATCATGCCGTCCATCGCCATCATCATGGCGTAGTGCGGGTCGCTGTTGGTGTAGTCGCTCCACTGGCTGGTGCCGCTGAGCGTGGTGCGGTTGGTGGACGCGTAGTTGCCCAGCGTGGTCATCAGCGTGGCCACGCGCTGCTCGCGCCGGGTGGCCACCAGGCCGCGCACCAGTCGCGTGGCCTTGATCAGCGGGTCCACCGCGTTGGGGGCCAGGCCGGCGGCCTGTGCGCGCTGGAACTGCTCGATGCTTTCGTTGGTGACCGGCGCGTCCAGTGCGTGGTCAACCACGCTGTCGCTCACGGGCGTGCTCTTCCAGTCCACCTGGTTGGGCTGGCCCTTGGCGCCCACGCGCGTCTCGGGCACGGTGAACTGCTCGGCCAGCTCGTACTTCTGCCAGCTGAAGTCCTTGGTGAACACGGGCGTGCGCGGCGCCACCATGTCGGCGATCAGGTTGCCCTGGCGGTAGCCAATGGCGATGGCAGTCAGGTGCGGCTGCACGATGAAGGGGACTTTGGCCACGGTGTGGTCTCCTGGTGAAACGAGGTTTGAATCGGGGCTGGACGCGCCGTTGTTGGGGCCTGGATCAGCCCTGGATCACGCCCGGCGCCACGCGGTAGGTGATCACGTCACCCGAGACACCGCTGACCTCGGCAAAGCCGATGATGCGGTTGTTGGTACCGGTGGCCGGCGCCGCCACCACGCCCAGCGAGCTGGCGTTGGCGGTGATGGGCTGGCCGCGCGCCACGGTGCCGCCCAGCTTGACGTAGGCGATGTCGCCCACGGCCACGTCCACATCACCACCCAATGCGGTGGCGGTCTCGTCGGAGGTGCCCACCAGGAGGTCGGTGGCGGCAGTGGCGGGCACCACCGCCCTGTCGGCGGTGCCGGGCTTGACGATCAGGAAGGCGTCGACGGCGCTCTCGGCCACGTAGCTGCGGAAGCGGGAGTAGGTCACTGCGGTCTCCAGTCAGGAATTGGGGGTGGTTGGGTCAGGCCTTGGCCTGCTCGGCGGTCACGCGCTGCACGGCCAGCTCAAAGCTGATCTCGCGGCCGGCGGCGCGCTCGACTTCCTGGAACTGCACGGCCGCGTCGCGGATCTGCTGGGCGGTTGCGCCCTCGGGCAGCTCCTGAGTGCGGCCACCCGCGCGCTCCTGAAAGTCCACCGCCTTGGGCAGCGCCTGCAGGAACTCGCGCAGCACCTGGCTGGCGCTCTTCTCGGTGCGAGCGTCGCCCTCGCCGAACTCGATCACCGTGGCCGTTGGCATGGTGGCCAACAGGCCCACCACCACATCCCGCTGCGCAGGCGGCAACTGGCCAGCCTGCACCAGGCCCTCGGCAAACTCTTCGGCCTCGCGGCGCTGCTGGGCGCGCTGGCCCTGGGCCTGCTGCTCAGCAAACGCCGCCTGGTCAGCGGCCAGCTTGGCCTGATCGGCGGCCAGCTGGGCCTGCGCTGCAGCCAACTCGGCCTGCAGCTCCTCGGTGGTCTTGGTCTTCACGGGGTCGCCTCCTTCGGCGTAGGCAAGCGCTGGCGAAGTGCCGGGCGCGGGGGGTTTCTCGATTGACTCGCGCACAGCTTCTTCCTGCAGCGCGTCCACCATCCATGCCGGCGCCACCTGCTCGGCCTTGTCCAGGCCGAACTGCGCAATCAGGAACTCGCGCATGCGGCGCCACAGCCCCGCCTGCGCCTGGTCGGCCCAGTCGCTGAACTCGACCACGCCGGCATCAGGCTCCTCGCCAAACTCCACCGGCCGCAGCCCCTTGATGGCCGGCGGCTGCGCCCCCAGGAAGCCCACGTGGCGCAAGTAGTACGCGCCGGGCTTGGGGTTGGTGGGCGAGTCGGGGGTGTAGAAGGACGCGGAGACCTTCTTGAAGCGGCCATCGGCCACCAGCTCAGCGAAGGCCGGGTCCACCTGGCTGGGCTCGGCCAGCAAGTCGCCCTCAGCAAAGCTCAGCCGGCTCACCCAGCCGTATGCCGGGGCGTCGCCCCTGGGGTGGCCCACCACGATGGGCGCCTCATGCACCGCCGGGTCATAGGCCGCCGCGGCGGCAGCCAGGTCAGCCTCGCTGAACGACAGCGCGGCGCCAGCGGTTGGCGTGTGCCGCCCGGGGCGGAAGATGTGGATGGGTTTCATCAGCCGCCATGCTGGCGGCCTTCAACCATTGGGGACAGTAAAGCGCTTTGCGATGCGCTAAGGGGTAGACCCCTGCATCACTGGATCCGCCAGCAGCGCGACCAGCGGACCCACCGCTTGGGCATTCACCACCCCCGCAGCGCGGCTCATTTCCATCAATGCCCAAGCCAAGCGGATGCGGCGTTCGCCGTCGAACTGCTTGCCACGCGACTGTAGCTCGCCCTCGATGGCATCAAGACATCGGCCGAGAAGCGCATGCGGAACAAGCGGCGCCTTGGCCGCGTACTGCGCCTCCGGCTCAGACGTGGGCAGCGCCTTCGTGGGCGCCACCTCCACGCCATAGAGCAACCATTCCGGACTGGTTCTAAGGTTGCGTGCAACCGTGGCCAGCTCGGCGGCATCCAGGACTGCCTCGCCACGCTCCATCTTGGCCACGGTGTTCTCGTGCATGCCAATCCAGGATGCCAGAGTCTTTCGGGACACATCGCGCCCTCTGGCCTTTCGGATGCGGGCACCAATCTCCCGCCGCAACTCCTCGACGCGCTTGTCCTCGCCCGGCTCACGAACCTTGCCCGCGACTGCAGCCTGCTTGACTTCACTCATTGCGTGGATTCTCCGCGCGCAAGTAGAGGCAGGCAACAACCTCGGAATCGGATAAGGCCCCCTACCAGAAGCCACCAGTTAGGGGCCACTCATCCCGAAGTGAATACTTGACTGAACCAAACCGCTTGACTATCGCTTTTGGTTCACTCAGAATTCACGACATGACGACAAAACCAGTCACCCCAGCCGCCGACTGGCACCCCGCCGACATAAAGGCGGCGCTGGAAAAGCGTGGCATTTCGCTGCGTCGACTGGCAACGGAGTCCGGATATGCGCAGTTGCAGCGCGTGCTTGTCTCTCCCTGGTGGGGGGCCGAGCAGATCGTGGCCAAGGCGCTCGAGCTGCGCCCTGAGGAAATTTGGCCTACGCGCTATCGCCTTCCGCGCACCCGCGCGGAGCGGATGACCCGGAAGGAGGCCGGCAAACAGATCGCCGCCCAAGCGGTTGCGACACAACGAAAGGCCGCTTGATGAGCATCGTCAGCACCACCCGCATCCCCGCTCGCAGTCTGCAGCGCTTCAGGGAACTGAAGGCCGACGGCGACTCGCTGTCAGCCGCCAGCCCACCCACACCCGTGGACTGCCCCATCTTTGGCAACGGCCCGCGTCCGGCACCGGCGCCACTGCCGCCGGACATGCCGCCCCAACTGGCCAAGGAGGTCCACGGCCTGCGCGCCGAGTTAGCAGTGAAGACACCCCAAGAAATCATCGCCGAGCTTCGCAACTCGGGGGTGAGCATTGCTGGCTGGGCTCGCGCCAATGGCTTTCAACGAGAAATCGTTGCTCAGGTGCTCGCCGGCAAGCTAAAGGGAGTTCATGGCGAGGCACACGCCGTCGCTGTCGCGCTCGGCATGAAGCAGGGCCGCCCCCGCCAGGCCGCCGACATTCGATTCACTGAGGCGGATTGATGGGCACGCGCCGATCCACCTCTGTGCCGGCGCCTATGCAGCGCCAACTGGACGCCCTCGAAGCCGCTTGTCTGGCCCTGCCGCCGCGTGCGACCACCGCACAGGTTGCGTGCCCCATCTTTGGCAACAAACCTCACCCTGCGCATACACCGCCGCCTCCCGGACTGCCGCCCCGATTGGCCAGCGCATTGACCGAACTGCGGACCGCGCTGACCGCGCCGCCAACCATCGGCGAAAGCTGGCCGTTCTCCGATCCTCCAGGAATGAAGGCGGCGCACCAACGCCGCGTGGGCGGCCGCACGCCCAGCGTGGGCCCAAGCACCGTTGTCCGCTTGGTCGAAATGCGCCGCTCCGGCACCAGCCTCAGGGCCTGCGCTCGCCTTCTTCAGCTCAGCCTCCGAACGGTGAGCTCGATCCTGGCTGGCGATCACGCCGCCTGCAAAAGCGCACAGGTCACCGGCCGCGGGATCGTCTTCCCGGTCGTTTCTGGGTCAGCAGAGCCATTTAACGGCCCTCAGTCAGTTTTTGCACGCACAGGTAATACCTGCAGACCTCTCAAGGGCTTCAGCGGCCTTGCCGACCGTGTTGCCACGAAAGGGCTGGACTGATGCGCCAGGATCCTCAGCGCTTCCCGAATGCACTGCTCTATGTGCCGTTCCGGCTGTCCCGGTTCAGTACCCCGCTGTGGGTGTTGCAAGACGGGCCGGATCTGCTCCTGGATCTCCGAAGCATCACGGACGCAATCAACTGCAAGTGGCGCACCTTCACCGCTGAGTTTGCGGTGCATGGCGGCGGCCGGGAGTTGACCTCCATTGGCAGAAGCGGCCGGCGCGTTTCCTTGCGCGTGGCGATTGAACCCTGCATTGATCGCACTGGCCGTCCGACTTGGCTGGTGGATGTCGACCTGCTCATGCTGACGATTGACTTCATGGTCGCGCACGCCCGCGGCTCCATCACAGCCGATCAGCAACTGACCCTTCGACAGCTCCGGCGGGTGTGGCGACATGAATGGTCTGACGTCTGTGAGACCGATCTGGCCCATGTCATTGAACTTCGTGACGCCGCGCGCGCAGAGATGCGCAGCCGCCACAAGGACTGAAACCGTCGCCCACCAACAGGCCCAACCCGCACCACCAACCCCACATGTGCCACCCCCGTTTTGCCCCCAGCCGCAGTACGAGCGCCCAGATCGCCAAGACCGCCTCGAGCGGCCAGAGCGACCAGAGCGCCGGGCTGGGGGCTCCTCTTTGCGTGGGGGCCGCCTGACCATGAGTGCAGCTGCCGCCCCTCGCGAGTGGATTGCCGCCTCTGACCTAGCCGGCCTGCCCGGCCTGGCCGCCTCCAAGCGTGGCGTGCTGATGCAGGCGCAGGCTGGTGGATGGCGCAGCCGAGAGACGGTGGGCCGTGGTGGAAAGCGCCTGGAGTTCCACATCACCGCTCTGCCCGCCCAGGCGCGAGCCGCCCTGGTGTTTGGGCGGGCCAACGTGGTGGTGGGCGGCACCGCGGTGGGGGCTGATGTGGTGCAGGCCCAGGCCGTGGCCACCGCCCAGGCCCTGGGTATGGCCGAGGCCCAGCGCTCCCAACTGACCCAGGACCTGAGCCGGCGCGCGGCTGAGCTGGCCCAGCAGCAGGGCCTGCGCGCCGCCGCCACGCTGGATGCCAAGCAGCAGCGCCGCATGGATGCCCGCCTGGCCGTGCTGGCCCAGGTGCAGCAGTTTGCTGCCGCGGCCGGGCTGGCGCCCACCGTGGCTGAGCAGCAGTACGCACTGGCCTGGCGCACAGGCAACGGAGGCGTGCCTGACTGGGTGCGCGCTGAGCTGGGCAGCCTCAGTGCCAGCAGCCTGCAGCGTTGGCGCCTGCAGGTCAAGGGCGGCGGGGTGGCCCGCCTGGCGGGCGACTACGGCAACCGCCGTGGCGCCACCAAGGTGGCCGCCGACCCTCAGGTGCAGGCCTTTGTGCTGGCCATGATGACCAGCCACCCCCACGCCCGAGCCACCCAGGTGCATGCCGCGCTGCGCGCCCGCATGCGCGCCCAGATTGACGCCGGTGAGGTCGACCTGCCCAGCGTGCGCAGCCTGGAGCGCTGGATGGACGGCTGGCGCCAGAGCAACGCCGAGGTGGCCACCGCCCTGTCCAACCCCGATGCCTGGAAAGGCCGCTACATGGTGGCGTTCGGCAGCCAGAGCGAGGGCGTGCTGCGCATCAACCAGCGCTGGGAGATGGACACCACCCCCGCCGACGTGATGCTTACCGATGGCCGCCACACCGTGCTGGGCGTGGTTGACGTGTTCACCCGCCGTGCCCGGCTGCTGGTCAGCCGCACCAGTACCGCGGTGGCCGTGTGCGGGCTGCTGCGCGCCACGCTGCTGGACTGGGGCGTGCCCGAGCAGGTCAAGACCGACAACGGCAGCGACTACACCAGCCGCCACCTGGTGCGCGTGCTGCAGGGGCTGGAGATTGACCACACCCTGTGCCCACCCTTCCAGCCCTGGCACAAGCCGCACATCGAGCGCTTCTTCGGCACGTTCGCGCGTGACCTGGTCGAGCTGCTGCCCGGCTACATCGGCCACAGCGTGGCCGAGCGCTCTGCCATTGAGTCGCGCCACAGCTTTGCCGAGCGGCTGATGACCCGCGGCGAGGTGCTCAACATCAGCCTGGACGCCACCGCCCTGCAGGCCTTCTGCGACCGCTGGGTGGCTGACGTGTACCACCACAACCCGCACGAGGGCCTGGACCGCAGCACGCCCTGGCAGGTCACGGCTGCCAACCGGCAGGCCGTGCGCGTCATCAGCGACGAGCGCGCCCTTGATGTGCTGCTGGCCGAGGCCCCCGACAACGGCGGCCGTCGCACCGTGGGCAAGAAGGGTATCCGGTACGACGGGGTCGAGTTCATCGCCCCCGAGCTGGAGCGCCTGGTCGGCCGCAACGTGCTGGTGCGCTATGACGCCCTGGACGATGACCTGGGCCGCCTGTACGTGTTCGACGAGGCCGGGTTTGTGTGCATCGCCGAGTGCCCCGAGCGCACCGGCATGTCGCGCCGCGAGGTGGCCGCCAAGGCCAAAGAGCTGCAGAAGACCCGCGTGCAAGAGCAGCGTGCCGCGCTGCGTGCCGCAGCCCGCAAGGTGGGCACCGACACCGTGGTGGAGGAGATCCTCACCACCCGCGCCCAGGACGCCGGCAAGTTGGCCAGGCTGCCGCGCCAGGGCACCGTGCAGCACCAGTCAGCTGGGCTGGACGCCGCCGCCGCCGCAGTGGCCGCCGCCACCACCCCGCAGGCCACCAGCGCCGCCGTGCTGCAGCTGGGCGGTGTGGCCGACACCTGGGCCCGCCTGCAGGCCGAGACCGCCGCCGACCAGGCCGGCGTGCCAATGGGCCAGGACAACCCGCTGGCCCGCCGCCGCGCCGCTGCATCAGGCACAGGCACCGTGGCCACGCCCCAGTTCGACAGCCGCCACGCGCGTGCGCAGTGGCTGCTGCAGCAGCAGCACACCCGCGCCCTCACGCCCGAGGAGCGCGAGACCCTGGCCCTGTACCGCAAGGACTACGCGGCCAGCTACCAGCGCATGCACCAGGCCGCTGCCGAGCTGTTCGGCAGCGGCGGCGCCAAAGAAATCGACCCGGGCCGCGCAAACGGCACCGGGTCGGTGTAGCGGGGCCTGCCAGCCCCAACCACGTTGCGGAGTCCACCGCATGAATCAACAGGAGTCCATTGTATGAAGAACCGACTGGCCCCCGTCAAGAACGTTGCGGCCCTCCAAGCCGCCTACGAATCCCTAGAAACGCGGGACCCCGGCGTCCCCGGCATGGGCCTGGTGCACGGCGAGACCGGCGCCGGCAAGACCACGGCCATCACCTGGTTGATGAACCGGGTCAACGCCATCTACGTGCGCGCCAACGCCACCTGGACACCCAGCTCCATGCTGGGCAAGGTCATGAACGAGCTGGGCGCCGAGGAGATGCAGGGCCGCAGCGCCGCAATGGTTGACCACATCGTGCAGACGATGGCGGTAGACGGCCGCCCGCTCTTCGTGGACGAGGCCGACTACCTGCTGGGCAACCTCAAGATGCTGGAGACCCTGCGGGACATCCACGACATCAGCGGCATGCCCGTGGTGCTGGTGGGCATGGCCGGCATTGCCAAGCGCCTGGCCGCGCGCAAGCAGCTGCTGGGCCGCATCAGCCAGTGGGTGGAGTTTGCGCCCTGTGACCAAGAGGACGCCGGCATCTTGGCCCGCACCGTGTGCGAAGTCGCGGTGGATGACGAGCTGCTCGTCAAGCTCCATGCCGAGTCGCGCGGCAGCATGCGGCTGATGGTGGTGGGCCTCTCGCGCATCGAGAGCCTGGCCCGAGGCAACGGCTGGACCAGCGTGTCCGCAGATCAGTGGGGCACCCGCCAGTTGTTCCTGGCCGGCCGGGGCGCGGCATGAGCCCCGCCGCCCACTCCCCCGGGGGTTGGCAGCAGCAGGCAGGCCCCTCGGCCATCAAGGTCCTGGACGCCGTGGGCCAGCTGGTGGCCACCGTCTGCCCCGGCCCCGCCAAGCGCGCCAACGCCGACGTCATCACCGCCGCGCCCGAGCTGCTGCAGTGCGCGCGCGCCGCCACGCCCTGGCTGCAGCGTCTGCT
>JAFLDI010000080.1 GCA_017302485.1 Burkholderiales bacterium
AGTCGACCACTCGGCCAGTGTGCGCGCCAGGCCGGCCGCATCGAGCATGCCGGCGGGAAGGCTGCCGACCGCGCCGGTGGCGGCCACGGCACGGGCCAGGCGCAGGCCTTGCGAGCCCGCCATCGGGGCCTGGATCAGCGGCCGTGTGGCCAGGGGGTGCAGCGGGGTGTTCATGCCCGCATGCTGCCATGCCGATCAGGCCGCCACGCCCACCTGCAATGTGGCGACGAAGCCTTCGCTCACGCTGCCGGTCACCGTGGCCAGCTGCAGCACGCCGCTGTCGTTGCCGAAGACGTTGTCGCTGGCCAGCGAGATGTTGCCGAAGTTATTGGCGCTGGTGTCGTAACCGCTGGCCACGCCATAGACCTGGGCGCAGGCCGTGGCCGGCAGGGCCAGCTGCGAGGTCTTGATGTCGTTGGCGCCACTGGTGGCCACCGCCAGGCTGGGGTAGACCTGGAAGTGGATGTGCGGCCAGCGGCCGCTGTAGCAACCGGGGAAGATGGTGGTGAAGCTCACCTGGCCATTGGCATCGCTGACCTGCACGCCGCGCAGGTAGTTCTCGCCAGCCACCGCGCTGGAGTACATCGAGTACTCGCCGTCGCGCGTGGCGTGCCACAGGTAGACCGCATAGCCGGCCAGCACCGCGCAGCTGTTGCTGCTGTCCACCAGCGTGATCGTGACCTCCAGCGGCACCCCTGCGGCCGTGCCGCTGGCGGTATCGACGCTGCTGCGAATGTCGCTGCGCACGATGCCCGACAGCAGCAGCGCATTGGCCACGCCGCTGCTGTTGCTGTTGGTGCCGTCGCCCGGGTAGGGGCCGGCGGTCTCGCTGGGGATGGTGCTGCAGGTGCCGGAACCGGAGCCGGAACCTGAGCCGGTGTCGGTGCTGCCGCTGGAGCTGTCGGTGGTGGAGGATGAGGTGGTGGTGGTCGCATCGCCGCCGCCGCAACCCAGCAGGGACAGCGGCGCAACGCCAGCGGTCGCGATCAAGCCCAGCGCGCGGCGGCGGGCAGCTTGGCTGGACAGAAGGGAATCGAGGGTGCTGATCATGGCGGTGCTGCAGATGAGGTGTCGAGCCCTCATGCTGCAGACGCCAGGTTTCCTGCTTGTTGCGCAGGGTGTCAGCCCTGCAAAGCCTGCGTCAGCGCTCGATGCGCGCCCAGGCCGAGTGGTTGTGGATCGACTCGAAATTCTCGACATCGACCCGGTAGCGGCCGATCCGCTCGTCGGCGTTCAGGCGCAGCGCCACATCACGCACCAGGTCCTCGACGAACTTGGGGTTCTCGTATGCGCGTTCGGTGATCCACTTCTCGTCAGCCCGCTTGAGCATCGGCCAGATCTCGGACGAGGCAGATTCCTCGGCGAAACGCACCAGCTCATGCCACTCGATCGGCCGGGCCTGCGGCTCCAGCAGCTCGACACGGATCGTCACCAGCGAGCGCTGGTTGTGGGCACCGTAATCGGAGATCTCCTTCGAGCAGGGGCACAGGCTCTTGACCGGCACGCCCACCTCGGCCCAGATCGCCGTGCGGCCGGCGCGCCGCTCGGCGACCCAGGCGCCAGCGTAGTCGAGCAGACTCTGCACGCCCGAGACCGGCGCACGCTTGCGCAAGAAGAACGAGAATCGTGCCTCGACGCGGCCTTCCTGCGCATGCAGCTTGTCAAGCATGGCATCAAGCTGCATCTTCAGTGCGGCGGCGTCCAGTGGGGCCTGCTGCTCCTCGAGCCAGGCCACGAAGCGCGACATGTGGGTGCCCTTCTGCTCGGCGGGCAGCGCCACGTCGAGGTTCCACAGCGCCGCAGTCTGCTGCATCTGTCCGGCCACGCGCAGGCTCAAAGGGTAGCGCACATCCTTCACGCCCACGCGCTGGATCGCCAGGTGGCGCTCGTCGCGCTCGCTCTGGGTGTCGGGAATGTGCAGGGCGTCGGTCAACTGGTTCATGGACGGTCAGGGTCGGCAGGCCGGCAGCATGCCATCTCGGCGACCCCGGTGCGGTTGAAAGGGTTGATCGCCGAGTTCAACAACAAAGTCAGGCGGCTGCGGTGCTGGAGGGCTCGCTGGAAATCACCAGCGCCAGGGGCGTGACACCGAAGCGCTCCACGATGGCCTGCTCTATGCCGGCCGCATCGAGCCCGCACATCGACAGCAGCCGGGCCGGATCGCCGTGTTCGATGAACTCGTCGGGCAGCCCCAGATTCAGCACCGGCATGGCGATGCCTTCGGTCGCCAGCAGCTCCAGCACCGCTGCACCCGCGCCACCCGCCACGCAGCCCTCCTCGACAGTCACCAGGGCCTCGTGGCTGCGGGCCATCTGCAGCACCAGTTCACGGTCGAGCGGCTTGACGAAACGCATGTTGACCACGCTGGCATCGAGCCTGTCAGCCACCTCGAGCACCGGGTAGAGCAGCGTACCGAAGGCCAGGATGGCGATGCGCCGACCTTCGCGGCGCCGCTCGCCCTGGCCCCAGGGCAGTTGGTCCAGTGACGGCTCGATGGCCACGCCGGCGCCGCTGCCGCGCGGATAGCGCACCGCCACCGGGTGATCCTGGTGAAAGGCCGTGGTCAACGCGCGGCGGCATTCGCGCTCATCGGCCGGCGTCAGCACGCTCAGGTTCGGAATGCAACGCAGGTAGGCGATGTCGTAGGCCCCGGCATGCGTGGCACCATCGGCACCCACCAGCCCCGCGCGGTCCAGCGCGAAGACCACCGGCAGGTTCTGCAGCGCCACGTCGTGGATGAGTTGGTCGTAGCCGCGCTGCAGAAACGTGGAGTAGATCGCCACCACCGGCTTGAGCCCCTCGCAGGCCAGTCCGGCCGCGAAGGTCACGGCGTGCTGCTCGGCAATGCCCACATCGTGGTAGCGGGTGGGAAAGCGGCGCTCGAACTCGACCATGCCCGAACCTTCACGCATGGCGGGCGTGATGCCCACCAGGCGGCTGTCGGCGGCGGCCATGTCGCACAGCCACTGACCAAAGACCTGGGTGAAGGTGGGCTTGGCCGGCGTGGCCGACTTCTGCAGCCCCACCTTGGGGTCGAACTTGCTGGGGCCGTGGTAGTTGATCGGGTCGGCCTCGGCCAGCTCGTAGCCATAGCCCTTCTTGGTGACGATGTGCAGGAACTGGGGGCCCTTGGCGTCGCGCAGGTTCTCCAGCGTGGGGATCAACGAGTCGAGATCATGGCCGTCAATCGGGCCCACATAGTTGAAGCCGAACTCCTCGAAGATCGTGCCGGGCACGACCATGCCCTTGGTGTGCTCCTCGAAGCGCTTGGCGAACTCGTACAGCGGCGTGTGCTTGAGCACGCTCTTGGCGCCTTCGCGGGCTGCGGCGTAGAACTTGCCGCTCATCAGGCGTGCCAGGTAGCGGTTGAGTGCCCCCACCGGCGGCGAGATCGACATGTCGTTGTCGTTCAGGATGACCAGCATGTCCGGCAGGCCGGCCCCTCCGGCGAAACCGCCATGATTGAGGGCCTCGAAGGCCATGCCGCCGGTCAGGGCACCGTCGCCGATCACCGCCACGCAGCGGCGCTGCTCGCCCTTCAATCGAGCGGCGTGCGCCATGCCCAGCGCCGCCGAGATGCTGGTGGACGAGTGACCGGTGCCGAAGGTGTCATAGGGGCTCTCGGCGCGCCGCGGAAAGCCACTGATGCCGCCCAACTGCTTGAGCGAGGCCATGGCCTCGCGGCGGCCGGTGAGGATCTTGTGCGGGTAGCTCTGGTGACCCACGTCCCAGACGATGCGGTCGTGTGGCGTGCTGAACACGTAGTGCAGCGCGATCGACAGCTCCACCGTGCCCAGGTTGGACGACAGGTGGCCGCCGGTACGGCTGACGCTGTCCAGCACGAACTGCCGCAGTTCGTCGGCCAGGGTCGCGAGCTGGGTCCGGCCAAGCCGGCGCAGGTCGGCCGGGCTGTCAATGCTGGCCAGCAGCGCGGCGGGAACGGGCGGTTGGGGCATGGTGGATGTCAGTTGTTGCGCTCGACCAGGCGATCCGCCAGCCAGGCCAGCCGACCCGGAGCCGGCAGGCCGGCGCGGGCCAGCGCAGCCTGGGCCTGGTCGCGGAGTTCGACGGCATAGGCCTGGGCACGCGCCAGCCCCAGAGTCGACACATAGGTGGGTTTGTTGGCGTCCTGGTCCTTGCCGGCCGTCTTGCCGAGCATCTCGGAGTCCTGGGTGCAATCGAGGATGTCGTCGACCACCTGGAAGGCCAGACCGATCGCGTCGCCGTACTCAGCCAGCGCCTCCCACGATGCCGCGCTGACCGGCCCGCAGGCCGCACCCATCAGCACGCTGGCCTGCAGCAGGGCACCGGTCTTTCGCCGATGCATGTCGCGCAACTGCGCCTCATCCAGCGCCTTGCCGACGCTGGCCAGATCGATCGCCTGCCCTCCGGCCATGCCCCACGAACCCGAGGCCCGCGCCAGCAGGCGCACCAGGCGGGCCTGAAGCTCCGGAGCGATGCCGTCATCGGGGGTCAGGACGTCGAAGGCCAGGGCCTGCATGGCATCGCCAGCCAGCATGGCCTGGGCTTCGCCGTAGGCCACATGGGCGGTGGGCTTGCCACGCCGCAGGGCGTCGTCGTCCATGCAGGGCATGTCGTCGTGAACCAGCGAGTAGGCATGGATCAGCTCCACTGCCACGGCCGAACGCATGGCTGCAAAGGCATCACCCTGAACCGCCTCGGCGGCGGCCAGCACCAACAGTGGGCGCAGGCGCTTGCCGCCATCCAGGACAGCGTAGCGCATGGCCAGACCCAGTCCGGCGGGCGCATCGGCCGGGACCAGGCTGTCCAGCGCCGCCTCCACCTCGGCCAGTTGGTGACGCGCCCAGGCGTCGCAGTCGTCAATCTTCATGTGCTTGTCCACGGCTTGAGCTGGCCGTCCTCCAGGACCTTGACCTGCTGCTCGACCGCCTCCAGGCGACTGCGGCAGAACTCGAGCAGCACCGCAGCGCGCTGGTAGCTGCCCAGCAAGCGGTCCAGCGGCAGTTGCCCTCCCTCCATCGCGGCGATCAGGCCGTCAAGCTCGGCAACAGCCTCCTCATAGCTGGCGGGCTGACCGGGATCGGCCTTGGGGCTGGAACGCGGCATGGATGAGAGGTTCTCAGTGCAAACCTCGATTGTAGTTGGGCGGGCGCCACACGGGGCGGGCACGGCGCTGCAGCGCAACAGCCATCGACGGTCCTGGCACGGGCCGCGGGTAGAATCGGCGCCCCCGCGGGCTGTGCCGGCGGAAACCACCCTTCACATCACCTTCGACAATCCCGCCCGCGGGGCCACCGGGCGGGGGGTTCGCAGACATGTTTTTTGGAGATCCTGGGGATCATGTCGGACCTGAGCATCACGCTGGAAGCTCTGGAGCGCACGCGCTCTCAACTCTCTGTTTTCACCTATTTCGATGAGGACCTGTTCCGCCGGGAACAAGCGCTGATCTTTCAGCACGGTCCTCGGTACCTCAGCCACGAGCTGGCGGTACCGAACGTCGGCGACTATTACGCACTGCCCCAGGAAGGCGAAGGCCGGATGCTGGTGCGTACCTCCCAGGGGGTGGAGCTGGTCTCCAACGTCTGCCGCCACCGCCAGGCCATCATGCTCAAGGGGCGCGGCAACACCCGCCAGAGCGTGGTCTGTCCACTGCACCGCTGGACCTATGACCTGCATGGCCAACTGATCGGCGCGCCGCACTTCGACCACGACCCCTGCCTGCACCTGAACAACTACAAGGTGCGCACCTGGAACGGCATGGTCTTCGAGGACAACGGCCGCGACATCGCCGCCGACCTGGCCGGCCTGGGCCCGCGCGCGGCCCTGGACTTCTCGGGTTACGTGCTTGACCACGTCGAGATGCACGAGTGCCGCTACAACTGGAAGACCTTCATCGAGGTCTACCTCGAGGACTACCACGTCGGCCCCTTCCACCCCGGCCTGGGACGCTTCGTCACCTGCGACGACCTGCGCTGGGAGTTCGGCAGCCACCATTCGGTGCAGACCGTCGGCCTGCACGACCAGCTGCGACAGACCGGCTCGCCCACCTATGCCCGCTGGCGCGACGAGGTGCTGCGTGTCCACGACGGCCAGATGCCCGAGCAAGGCGCGATCTGGCTGACCTACTACCCGAACATCATGATCGAGTGGTACCCGAAGGTGCTGACGGTCTCCACGCTGTACCCGGTCAGCGTGGACCGCACCCTCAACGTGGTGGAGTTCTACTACCCCGAAGAGATCGCTGCCTTCGAACCCGAGTTCTGCCAGGCCCAGCGCGCCGCCTACATGGAAACCTGCCTCGAGGACGACGAGATCGGCGAGCGCATGGACGCCGGCCGCAAGGCCTTGTTCGAGCGGGGCGACGACGAGGTCGGACCCTACCAGTCGCCGATGGAGACCGGCATGCAGCACTTCCATGAGTGGTACCGGCGGGTCATGGGCATGGGCCGCGCCTCCTGGTAGCGCCGGCCCACCTGCCGCGACGTCAGCAACAGGGCAGGCAGGGTCGTCACCGTGGCGCCACGCAGGCCAGCACACTCTGAGCGGGCAGCTCGATCGATCCGTCGAACTGGGCGGCCAGACAGTCCGCCCCGCGGTGCAGCGGCCCCTCGGCGTAGGACTGCACCGGGTGGTTGGTCCAACGGGCCACAGGCACACGAACGCGGCGCGGGCTGCGGCTGGCGTTGATCATCAGCAGCATTTCGCCGAACACGGCGTCGCTGCGATCCCGACCGTCCAGATGAAGAGCCAGCACGGCGTCGTCGGCCGGCAGGATGCGCACCCGCCGGAGCACCTCGTCGCTGTGTGCCAGGCGAAGCAGCGGCGTGCTCGCACGGATGCGCAGCAGGTCCTGGAAGCCCTGGCGCACCAGCATGATCTCGCGGGGCGTGGGGGCAATGCGCGCATCAGCCAGGCGCTCGGCCATGGCGGGCCAGTCGGCCTGGTTGTCCCCGGCGGGCGGCAGGCCACTGCCGAAGAAGTTGCGGCGACCACTCCAGTCGATACGGTTGAACCAGTCCCCTGAGTCGTAGCTGTTGCGGTCCAGGCTCTTGCTGCGCAGCAACTCGCCGCCCGCATGGAAATAGGCCACGCCCTGGCTGACGGCCACGGTGGCCAGCGCCACCAACTGGGCGCGGGCGCGGACCTCGCGCGGTGTGTCCAGCGGCAGCTTCATCACGCCGTTGTCGAACAGCGTCTGGTTGTCATGGTTCTCGACATAGTTGACGACCTCGGTGGGCTGGCTGGCAAACCCTGCCGCTTGGCCGGCATAGTCGATCGCCTGGGCTTCGAGCACCTCACCCGACGACTGGGCCAGGGGGTAGCGGCGCAGGCTGCCCACGGCGCCGGCACGCAGCCACTGGGCGGCGCGCTGCAGGTCGACATCGCCCGCAGGCCGATCGGCCAAGCCAAAGGCCCATCCGGCGCGCCCGGTCAAGGCGGCACCGCTGTCACCGGCGCCGCCGCCCCGCACCGCGTCGCGCAGGCGGTCGTTGAAACTGCCGATGCCGCTGCCGTTCAGGCTGAGCTGGCTGGCCTGCACGAAGCGCACGCCGTCCGCCACCTCGCCGAAGTTCCAGCCCTCGCCGATCAGCGGAATCACGCGGTCAGGCAGCTCGGCGTGCAGGCGCTGCTGCAGACGCTCCATCAGCGCGCGCGGCTGATGCCCCATCAGGTCGAAGCGGAAGCTGTCGATGTGGTGTGCCCGGGCCCACAGCAGCACCGAGTCGATCAGCAGCTTGCCCATCATGCGGTGCTCGGTGGCCGTGTTGTCGCAACAGGTGCTGCGCTCGACCACGCCGTCGGCATTGAGCCGGTGGTAGTAGCCGGGTACCACGCGATCAAGCACCGCGTTGGGATGCTGGCCCGAGGCCACCGTGTGGTTGTAGACCACATCCATGCCCACGCGAAGCCCGGCGCGGTGCAGGGCCATCACCATCTGGCGGAACTCGTGCAGGCGGACCGCGCCATCGGCCGCCCGGCGGCTGTAGCTGCCCTCGGGGGCGTTGAACAGCACCGGGTCGTAGCCCCAGTTGAAGCAGTCGCGCGCCGCACTGCGCGCCACCGCACCCTGCTGCGTTGCATCCGCAGGGCCACCACGCGGCATGGGCGTGACGCAGCCCGCTTCGGGCACCGACCCATGGTCGAACACCGGCAGCAGGTGCACATCGGTCAATCCGGCCTGCGCCAGCGCGCGCAGGTGCCGCATGCCAGCACTGCCGGCGTGAGTGAAGGCGGTGTAGCGGCCGCGATCAGCGGCCGGCACGCTGTGGTCGCCCATCGAGAAATCGCGCAGGTGCAGCTCGTAGACCGTCATGTCGGTGGCATGGCGCACCGTGGCTGGCGCCAGATCCGTTGACCAGCCATCCGGCGTGACCGCGGGTTCGTCCAGGCCACTGACATAGGACCTGCGGGCATCGATCCCGGCCGACACCGCGTAGGGATCGGCCACGCGCTGGCGCACCAGGCCGTGGCCGGGAACCCAGACGTCCACCAGGTAGCGGTAGTAGCGATCGCGCGCATTGCCCGGCAAGCGCAGCACCCAGCTGCCAGTGGCGTCATCGCGCGCCAGCGCGTGCCGGCCGATCGACCGTCCCTTGTCATCGGCATACAGGCACAGCGACACGGCCTGTGCCGTGGGCGCCCACAGGCGCCAGCGGCTGTGGGTGCGGCCGGGATGGGCGCCCAGGTCGTTCAGCGACTCGGCAGCCGCGTAGAGTTCGTCGAGTGCACCGGCCACCTGCAAGCCAGCAGCGGCCGCCACGCGGCCCTGGGCGTCCAGGCGCACCAGGCGCAGCTCGCCCTGCAGGGCCTGCGGCAGCGCCGCCATCGCATCGGCGGGCAAGGTCCACCAGGTCCCGGGCCCCAGGTAGTGCAGGCGTTGAGTCACCTCTCGCGGCAAACCGTCGGCCGCCTGCAGCCGCCAGCGCTGGGTCATGCCCTGAGGCGGCGCCCCCACCGCCGTGCGCAGGCCTCCCGCAGATGCACCGAGGAGCCAGACATCCCCCCCGACCGGTGCGCCGGCCCACAACAGGCGCTGTGCATCCGCCATCACCGCCCGGGCCGGTGGTGGCGACTCGGCCGCTGCCGCCAGCACGCGCCATGGCGCCGGATCGTTGCAATCATCCTGGGCCTGAGCCCAGGACGCCAAAAGGGCGAGAACGGGTGCCAGCAGGGCACGCCAAAGTACGCGGTTCATCACTGGGAATGTATCGAAATTACATGAAATGACGCCATCCATGAAACCCCTTCTCTTGGCAACTGTTCCATGTTGTGGAAGCATCACACCGCATGAATGTAGCTTTCCTACAGCTCGTGACCCTCGTCGCCGCCTCGGCATGTCTGGTCCCGGCCCGGGCCGCACCCGCGCCGGCCTTCGACCGCAGCCCGCAGCCGATGCGGGCCATGGCCAGCCCCCTGCCTGCCGGCTGGCAGCATGGCGTGTTCATGGAGATCTTCGTCCGCGCGTACCAGGACAGTGACGGTGACGGCATCGGCGATCTCAAGGGACTGATCAGCCGCCTGGACGACCTGCAGGCGCTGGGCATCCGCGGCCTCTGGCTGATGCCGATCACCGCCAGCGCCGACCACGACCACGGCTATGCCACCACCGACCACCGCGCGGTGGAGCCCGCCTACGGCACGCTTGAGGATGTCGACACGCTGCTGCGCGAGGCCCACCGCCGCGGCATCGGTGTGGTGATGGACTATGTGGTCAACCATGCCTCGTGGCAGCACCCGGCCTTCCAGGCGGCCATCGCCGACCCGCGCAGCCCCTGGCGCGAGTGGTTCGTCTTCAGCCCCGACGCACCGCAGGGCTGGAACATCTGGGGCGCCAACCCCTGGTACTGGCTGCCCAGCCGCCCCTGGGAACATGGCGACCCCAAGACGCAGCCTGCCGCACCGGCGGGCGCGAGGGACCACTACTTCGGCACCTTCGGGCCACACATGCCCGACTTCAACCTGCGCCGACCCGAGGTCTTCGAGTACCACCTGGACTCGCTGCGCTTCTGGCTCAACCGCGGGCTGGACGGCTTCCGCCTGGACGCCGTGCCACACATGATCGAGAACGACGCCGTGCGCTGGAACGACCAGCCCGAAAGCCGCGCGCTGACCAGACGCCTGCAGGACACCATCCTCGCCTATCCGAACCGCTACGTGGTCTGCGAGGCCACCGCCGAGCCGCAGGCCTATGGCGACCCCGCGGTGTGCGGCGGCGCCTTCGCCTTCGGCTACCAGCACCACTTCGTGCAGGCCGCGAAAGGCGAGGCAGCGTCGGTGGCGGCGCTGGCCACGTACTACCGCAGCGCGTCGCCCCGCATGGCCACCTTCACCAGCAGCCACGACATCTTCGCCGGCCTGCGCCTGTGGGACCAGGTGGGCGGTGACGAGGCGCGCTACCGCCTGGCCGCCGCCGGCTACCTGCTGCAGCCGGGCACGCCCTTCGTCTACTACGGCGAGGAGATCGGCCTGGCCGGCATCGACGGCAAGGCCGCCGATGACGACGCGCCCCTGCGAGCCCCGATGAGCTGGACGCCCAGCAACCGCGGCCCCGATGGCTTCACCACGAGTGACACGCCCTACCGCGCCCTCTCGCTGAACCGCAGTCGCCACAACGCCGAGAGCCAGCAGCGCGACCCGGGCTCGCTGTTCAATTTCTACCGCGAGCTGATCGCCCTGCGCCGCG
>JAFLDI010000081.1 GCA_017302485.1 Burkholderiales bacterium
GACGCAATCGCCGCTGCCTACCCTCAGCCCTGGCAGCGCGTCGAGGCCTTCCGCCACTGCGCCCGCGCCAGCGCCCGCGTCCCGGCGGGCTGGAATCCCGGGGCCTTCGGCAGCGGCATCCTGGACCTGGAGGCGCTGCTGCAGTGCCCGCTGCCGCCAGCCGCTGCGCTCACGAAGGCGCCCGCGGCCTGAACGGCGATCAGACGAAGCCCAGCAGCCGCTTGGCGTTCTCCTTGAGGATCAGCGGCTGCACCTTCTCCTTGAAGCCGGCCTCCTTGAAGTCGGCCATCCAGCGCTCGGGCGTGATCAGCGGGTAGTCGCTGCCGAACAGCATGCGGTCCTTCAGCAGCGTGTTGGCGTACTGCACCAGCTGGGCCGGGAAGTACTTCGGGCTCCAGCCCGACAGGTCGATCCAGACATTGGGCTTGTGCAGGGCCAGGCTCAGCGCCTCGTCCTGCCAGGGCCAGCTGGGGTGGGCGATGACGATCTGGATGTCGGGGAAGTCGATCGCCACGTCCTCCAGCAGCATCGGGTTGCTGTTCTGCAGACGCAGGCCGCCGCCGCAGCGCATGCCGCTGCCGATGCCGCTGTGGCCGCTGTGGAAGATGGCCGGCAGCTGGTGCTCGGCGATCACCTCGTAGAGCGGCCAGGCCATCTTGTCGTAGGGCAGGAAGCCCTGGACCGTGGGGTGGAACTTGAAGCCCTTGACGCCGTGCTCCTCGATCAGGCGGCGGGCCTCGCGCGCACCCATCTTGCCCTTGTGCGGATCGATGCTGGCGAAGGCCACCATCATGTCGCTGTTCTTTTGCGCGGCCTCGCAGATCTCCTCGTTGGGGATGCGGCGGCGGCCCAGCTGGCTCTCGCTGTCCACGGTGAACATCACCAGGCCGATCTTCTTCTCGCGGTAGTAGGCCACCGTCTCCTCGATGGTGGGCCGGCGGTTCGAGCCGAAGTACTTGTCGGCGGCGCGGTCGTACTCCTCGCCGTAGTTGTCGAAGGGGTTCCAGCACGACACCTCAGCGTGCGTGTGGATGTCGATCGCAATCAGTTCTTCGTGCTTCATCGGGGCCTCGGGAGTCGGCGAATTGGTTAATTATCAGAACTAAATCTGCGCAAGGCAAGGCAGCGTCTAGGGAATTTCCTGGGTAAGTGAGCACTAATCCGGGTAAACACTCAAGCCGATCAGGGAGGCAATTTAGTTAAATGCAATAACGAAATCGACCCACGAGATGCCATGAGCACCGAGTTCACCCCCGCCACCGGCCTGCTGGCCTCGCTGGACCTGCTGCGCGTCGAGCAGTCGGGTCCGGTCACCCACATCCGGCTGAACCGTCCGAGCAAGCGCAACGCCATCAACGACGGCCTGATTGCGCAGCTGCACACCGCCATCGTCAACCTGCCCGCCGACACGCGGGCGGTGGTGGTCAGCGGCGAGGGCGACCACTTCTGCGCCGGGCTGGACCTGTCCGAGCTGGTCGAGCGCGACACCCATGCCGCCATCCTGCACTCGCGCGGCTGGCATGCCTGCTTTGACGCCTTCCAGTTCGGCAAGGTGCCGGTGATCGCGGTGCTGCATGGCGCCGTGGTCGGCGGTGGCCTGGAGCTGGCCGCGGCCTGCCACATCCGCGTGGCCGAGGACTCGGCCTACTTCGGCCTGCCCGAGGGCCAGCGCGGCATCTTCGTCGGTGGTGGTGGCTCGGTGCGCGTGCCGCGCCTGATCGGCACCGCCCGCATGACCGACATGATGCTCACCGGCCGTGTCTTCGACGCCGACCAGGGCGAGCGCTACGGCGCCGTCAACTACCGCGTCGCCGATGGCGCCGGCCTGGCCAAGGGGGTGGAGCTGGCGCGCAAGATCGCCGGCAACGCACCGATGACCGCCTTCGCGGTGATGCACGCGCTGCCGCGCATCGCCGAAATGAGCCCCTCCGAAGGCCTGTTCGCCGAGTCGCTGATGGCCTCGGCCGCCAGCAACACGGTGGAAGCCCAGAGCCGCCTGCGTGCCTTCCTGGAAGGCCGCGCGGGCAAGGTGGTGAAGGAATGAGCGGGCCCGCGCGTTATCGCCACGCCGACGTCGGCGGCTGTGTCGCGGCCACGCTGGAAACGCGTGCCGACGGCTGCCGCCTGCTGCGCTCCACCGACGAGTTGCGCTGGTTCCCCGACCGCCTGACCGACGCGCTGGAACAGTGGGCCGCCGAGGCCCCGGACCGCACCCTGGTGGCCAAGCGCGACCCGCGCGCACCGTGGCATGGCGACTGGCGCCGCGTCAGCTATGCCGAGTTCCTGCAGCGCATCCAGGCCGTCGGCCAGGCGCTGATCGAGCGCGGCCTGTCGGCCGAGCGGCCGCTGGCCATCCTGTCCGACAACGATATCGAGTACCTGACGCTGGCCTTCGGCGCGATGTGGGTGGGCGTGCCCTATGTGCCGATCTCGTCGGCCTACTCGCTGATCAGCACCGACTACGGCAAGCTGCGCCACATCCTGGACACGGTGACGCCGGGCATGGTGTTCGCCTCGTCGGCTGCCTATGCCAAGGCCATCCAGGCCGTGGTGGCGGCCGATGTGCATGTGGTGCTGACGGAAGGTACGGTCGAGGGCCGCGAGACGCTCAGCGTCGAGCAACTGCTGGCCACCGTGCCCGGTGACGCGGCCGCGGCCGCACACGCCCAGGTCGGCCCCGACACCATTGCCAAGTTCCTCTTCACCTCGGGCTCCACCAAGGCGCCCAAGGGCGTGATCAACACCAACCGGATGATCTGCGCCAACCAGCAGATGATCCACCAGTGCCTGCACTTCCTGGCCACCGAGCCGCCGGTGCTGGTCGACTGGCTGCCCTGGAACCACACCTTCGGCGGCAACCACAACGTGGGCATCGTCGTCTACAACGGCGGCACGCTCTACATCGACGGCGGCAAGCCCACGCCCAAGGGCATGGCCGAGACGCTGCGCAACCTGCGCGAGATCTCGCCCACGGTGTACTTCAACGTGCCCAAGGGCTTCGAGGAAATCGCCACGGCGATGGACACCGACCCGGTGCTGCGCAAGAGCCTGTTCGCCCGCGTCAAGGCCTTCATGTTCGCCGGCGCCGGCCTGAGCCAGGCGGTGTGGGACAAGCTCGAGGCCCACGCCGAGGCCGAGATCGGCGAGCGCATCCGCATCATCACCGGCCTGGGCATGACCGAGACCGCGCCCTCGTGCACCTTTGCCGTGGGCACCGACGTGCGCTCGGGCCACATCGGCCTGCCGGTGCCCGGCGTCGAGGTCAAGCTGGTGCCGCCCAAGCCGGGCGACGTGGCCGGCAAGACCGAGATCCGCTTCCGCGGCCCCAACGTGATGCCCGGCTACTGGCGCGCGCCCGAGCAGACCAGCGAGGCCTTCGACGAGGAGGGCTTCTACAAGACCGGCGATGCGGTCAAGTTCGTCGATCCCGCCGACCACAACAAGGGGATGCTGTTCGATGGCCGCACCGCCGAGGACTTCAAGCTCAGCACCGGCACCTTCGTCAGCGTCGGTCCGCTGCGCGCCAAGGTGGTGGCCGAGGGTCATCCCTGCATCCAGGACGCGGTGGTCACCGGCCTGAACCGCGACGAGATCGGCCTGCTGGTCTTTCCGCGTGTCGACGAGGTGCGCAAGATGGCCGGCGTGCACGACGGCGTGCCCTTCCCGGACGTGTTGCACCAGCCGGTGGTGCGCGCCTTCTTCCAGGGCGTGGCCGACCGCCTGTGGGCCGCCGGTACCGGCAGTGCCAACCGTCCGGCGCGCATGCACGTGCTGGCCGAGCCGCCGCAGATCGACAAGGGCGAGGTCACCGACAAGGGCTCGATCAACCAGCGCGCCGTGCTGGCCGCGCGTGCTGCGCTGGTCGAAGCCCTCTACGAGGGCCGCGCCAGCGACCCTTTCCTGATTCTTCCGAAGAAGGCCTGAGATGGACATCCACGGACAAGCAGCCGTCGTCACCGGCGGCGGATCGGGCCTCGGCGAGGCCGTCGCGCGTGAGCTGGCCCGCCTGGGCGCCAAAGTCACCGTGCTCGACGTCAACGAGGCCGGCGCGCAGCGCGTGGCGGCCGAGATCGGCGGGCTGGGTGTGCGCTGCGACATCACCGACGAGGCCAGCGTCACCGCCGCGCTGGACGCTGCCGAAGCCGCGCACGGCACTGCGCGCATCGTCATGAACATCGCCGGCATCGGCACCGCCAAGCGCGTGATCCAGCGCGACGGCTCGCCGGCGCCGCTGGCCGATTTCGAGCGCGTGGTGAAGGTCAATCTGATCGGCACCTACAACGTCACCCGGCTGGCCGCCGCACGCATCGCCCGGGCCGAACCGCTGGCCGATGGCGAGCGCGGCGTGGTCGTCAACACCCCCTCGGTGGCCGCCTTCGACGGCCCGGTCGGCCAGCCGGCCTACTCGGCCAGCAAGGGCGGCGTGGTCGGCCTGACGCTGCCGATGGCGCGCGACCTGGCGCAGTTCGGCATCCGCTGCTGCACCATCGCGCCGGGCCTGTTCGCCACGCCGCTGATGAAGGAGCTGCCCGAAGAGGTGCAGAACTCCCTGGCCGCGTCGATCCCGTTCCCGAAGCGCTTGGGAAAACCCGAAGAGTTCGCGGCCCTGGCCGCCCATATCGTCGGCAACACGCACCTGAACGGCGAAGTCATTCGCCTGGACGGCGCATTGCGGATGGCCCCGCGCTGACGTCATCCCGCGACAACCTCGCCACCACAGCCCCCTGGAGACACACCGCCATGAAGAAGTTCACCCGCACCGTCCTGGCCATCGCCACGCTGGCCTGCAGCGCCGGCGCCGCGCTGGCCGACATCACGATCGGCGTCAGCCTGCCGCTGACCGGCCCGGCCTCGGGCCTGGGCATCCCGATGGGCAACCAGATCAAGCTCTGGCCCAAGACCATCGCGGGTGAGAAGCTCAACGTGATCGTGCTGGACGATGCCACCGACCCGACCAAGGGCGTCAACAACGCCAAGCGCTTCGTCACCGAGGACAAGGTCGACATCATCATGGGCTCGGCCGCCACGCCGGTGGTGATCCCGATGGCCTCGGTGGCCCTGGACTCGCAGACCCCTCAATTCATGTTCTCGCCGGGCGTGCTGGCGGCAGGCGCCGACGCCTGGTCCTTCCGCCTGCCACAGGGCGGCGCGGTGATGGCCTACGCCATCATTACCCACATGAAGAAGATGGGCGTCAAGACGGTGGGCTTCCTGGGCTACACCGACGCCTACGGCGAAAGCTGGCTGAAGGACTTCCAGGACCAGTCGGCCGCGCTGGGCGGCCCCAAGGTCATCGCCACCGAGCGCTTCGCCCGCAGCGACACCAGCGTCACCGCGCAGGCCCTGAAGCTGACCTCGGCCAACCCCGACGCGATGCTGATCGTCGCGTCCGGCTCGGGCGCCGCGATGCCGCACAAGGCGGTGGTCGAGCGAGGCTACAAGGGCAAGATCTACCAGACCCACGCCGCCGCCAGCCGTGACCTGATGCGCGTGGGCGGCAAGGACGTCGAAGGCGCTTACGTCGTCTCGGGCCCGGCGGTGATCCCCGAGCAACTGCCGGCCGAGCACCCGTCCAAGGCCACGGCCCAGAAATTCGTCGACCAGTACGAGGCCACCTACGGCAAGGGCAACCGCAACCAGTTCGCCGGCCACGCCTATGACGCCATCGTGGTGCTCGAGAAGGTGATTCCGGTGGCGCTGAAGAAGGCCAAGCCGGGCACCAAGGAGTTCCGTGCCGCGATCCGCGACGCCGTCGAGCAGATGGGCCGCACCGTGGTCGCCCATGGCGTGCTGAACTACACCAAGGACAACCACTGGGGCTTCACCACCGAGACCGGCGTGATCCTCAAGGTCGTCAACGGCGACTGGAAGGTCGAGTAAGACCTCCTGCGGGGTGCGGCATGTGCTGCACCCCGTTCCTGGCCTCTGACCCGGACCGACTCCCATGGACTTCTCGATCGCGAGCATCCTGGCGCTCGATGGCGTGACCAACGGCGCGGTGTACGCGCTGCTGGCGCTGGCCACCGTGCTGCTGTTTGCCGTCACCCGCGTGATCTTCATTCCGCAGGGTGAATTCGTCGCCTTCGGCGCACTGACGCTGGCCATGCTGCAGGCGGGCCAGGTGCCAGGCACCGTGTGGTTCCTGCTGATCCTGGCCGGTGCCGCTGCCTTGAGCGACATCGTCACCGGCCTGCGCCATGGCCGTGCGCCGGGCAGGCTGCTGTGGCAGGCCGCCAGGGGGCTGGCCTACCCGGTGGCGATCGCGCTGCTGGTGTGGTGGGCGGCGCCGCGCCAACTGCCACTGCTGGCCCAGGCCGCACTGACGCTGGCCCTGGTCACGCCCTTCGGCGGCCTGATCTACCGCCTGGCCTACGAGTCGCTGGCCGATGCCTCGGTGCTGGTGCTGCTGATCGTCTCGGTGGGCGTGCACTTCGCACTGGTCGGGCTGGGCCTGTACTTCTTCGGCGCCGAGGGCTTCCGCAACCCGCCGTTCTGGGACGAGCGCTTCAGCCTGGGCCCGGTCAACCTGAGCGGCCAGACGCTGATCATCTTCCTGGTCTCGAACGCGCTGATCGTGATGCTGTGGCTGTTCTTCGAGAAGTCGCTGTGGGGCAAGGCGCTGCGCGCCACCGCGGTGAACCGCCTGGGCGCGCGGCTGATGGGCATCTCGTCGACCAGCGCCGGCCGGCTCTCGTTCACGATGGCCGCCTTCATCGGTGCGCTCTCCGGCCTGCTGATCGGGCCGACCACCACCATCTTCTACGACTCGGGCTTCCTGATCGGCCTGAAGGGCTTCGTCGCCGCGGTGTTCGCCGGCCTGTCCAGCTACCCGCTGGCGCTGGTGGGCGCCACGCTGGTGGGCCTGCTCGAGAGCTTCGGCTCCTTCTGGGCCAGCGCCTTCAAGGAGGTGATCGTCTTCTCGTCGATCCTGCCGGTCCTGCTGTGGCGCTCGCTGCGCGACCCGCACGGGGAAGAACACTGACATGAACCCGCGTTTCCTCTTTCCTGCCTTCTGCGCGCTGATGCTGCTGATCCCGGCGCTGCCGGTGTCGGACTTCTGGATCACGCAGCTCAACTACATCGGCATCTATGCGATGGTCTCGCTGGGCCTGGTGCTGCTGACCGGCGTGGCCGGCCTGACCAGCTTCGGCCAGGCGGCCTTTGTCGGCGTGGGCGCCTATGCCTCGGCCTACCTGTCGACCACGGCCGCGGTCTCGCCGTGGATCGCGCTGTTCGTCGGCCTGGGCCTGGCCGTGGTGGTCGCGGTGGTGCTGGGCTTCATCACGCTGCGCATGTCGGGCCACTACCTGCCGCTGGCCACCATCGCCTGGGGCCTGTCGCTGAACTACACCATGGCCAACATGGAGTTCCTCGGCAAGTACGACGGCATCATGGGCATCCCGGCGCTGAACCTGTTCGGCATCAGCCTGGCGGGTGGCCGCGCGATGTACGTGCTGATCTGGGTGATCGCGCTGCTCTCGGCGGTGGGTGTGCTGCGCCTGCTGGATTCACGAACCGGTCGCGCCATCCGCTCGCTCAAGAGTGGCGCTACGATGCCCGAGGCGATGGGCATCTCCACCTTCCAGTACAAGCTGCTGGCCTTCGTGCTGGCGGCCATGCTGGCCTCGGTGGCGGGCTGGCTGTTCGCGCACTTCCAGCGCACCGTCAGCCCCACGCCCTTCAGCATGAGCAAGGGCATCGAGTTCCTGTTCATGGCGGTGCTGGGCGGCGTGGGCCATGTCTGGGGTGCCTTCACCGGCGCCGCGGTGGTCAAGCTGGTCGAGGACGAGCTGCAGGTGCTGCTGCCCAAGCTGATCGGCACCAGCGGCAACTTCGAGACCATCGTCTTCGGCATCGTGCTGATCCTGGTGCTGAAGTACGCGCCGGACGGCCTGTGGACCTTCGTCAAGGGCTGGGTGCCCACCCGCCAGCGCGTGCGCGACTGGGGCGACGCCAAGGCGCTGGCCGCGCGCGAGCACCCCACGCGCGGCGAACTGCTGCTGGACGTGAAGGCGGTGCGCAAGGAGTTCGGCGGCCTGGTGGCGGTCAACGACGTCAGCTTCACGCTGCGCGGCGGCGACATCATGGGCCTGCTGGGCCCCAACGGCGCCGGCAAGTCGACCACCTTCAACCTGATCACTGGCGTGCTGGCGCTGACCCGCGGCGAGGTGATGTTCCGCGGACGCAACATCGCCGGCCTGCCCTCGCGCCAGATCGCCCGCCTGGGGGTCAGCCGAACCTTCCAGCACGTCAAGATGGTGCCCGACATGACGGTGCTTGAGAACGTGGCGCTGGGCGGCTACCTGCGCTCCAAGGCCGGCCCCTTCGGCGCCATGCTGCGCCTGGACCGCGACGAGGAGCGCCGTCTCTTCGCCGAGGCCGAGAAGCAGCTGGCGCGCATCGGCATGGCCGACAAGATGCACGAGCTGGCCGGCAACCTGGCGCTGGGTCCGCAGCGCCTGATGGAGATCGCGCGCGCACTGTGCACCGACCCCTCGCTGCTGCTGCTCGATGAGCCCGCCGCCGGCCTGCGCCTGAAGGAGAAGCAGGCGCTGGCCGAGGTGCTGCGCCAGCTCAAGGCCGAGGGCCTGACCATTCTGCTGGTCGAGCACGACATGGACTTCGTCATGGGCCTGGTCGACCACATCACGGTGATGGAGTTCGGCACCAAGCTGATGTCGGGCACGCCGGCCGAGGTGCAGGCCAGCCCCGAAGTCCGCGCCGCCTACCTGGGCACGGAGCATTGAGATGACGAACATTCTTTCCGTGCAAGGCCTGCACGCCGGCTACGGCAAGGCCGAGGTCCTCTCGGGGCTGAACCTGAACCTGCCCCAGGGCAGCGTGGTCACCGTCATCGGCCCCAACGGCGCCGGCAAGTCGACCACGCTCAACGCGCTGATGGGCGTGCTGCCCAGCAAAGGCCAGATCGTCTTCGACGGCCAGGACGTGGTCGACATGACGCTGGAGGAGCGGGTGATGGCTGGCCTGGCCCTGGTGCCCGAGAAGCGCGAGCTGTTCGGCACCATGGCCGTGGAAGACAACCTGGTGCTGGGCGGTTTCAAGCCGATGCGCCAGGGTGTCGCCGGCTGGAAGAGCACCCTCGACGAGGTCTACACCATCTTCCCGCGCCTGAAGGAGCGCCGCGCCCAGCTGGCCGGCACGCTCAGTGGCGGCGAGCGCCAGATGCTGGCGGTGGCGCGCGCGCTGATGAGCCGACCCAAGGTGCTGATGCTCGACGAGCCCAGCCTGGGCCTGGCGCCGCTGGTGGTGCGCGAGATCTTCAAGACCATCACCCAGCTGCGCAGCACCGGTGTGAGCATCCTGCTGATCGAGCAGAACGCCCGCGCCGCGCTGGAGGTGGCCGACTACGGCTACGTGCTGGAAACGGGACAGGTGGCGCTGGAAGGCCCGGCATCTGACCTGGCCACCGATCCGCGCGTCATCGACACCTACCTCGGCGCCGCCAAGAAGCATTGAGATGGACGGCCCCGTCGGGCTTCCGGGCCACTCCCGGGAGTTCCCCCGGCGTGGGTCCACCGCACCAAGGAGCCCGCCATGTGGCGTTACGACCCCCCGCTGCGCGACATGCGCTTCGTCATCGACGAGGTGCTGGACGCCCCCGCTGCCTGGCCGGCGATGGCCGGCTTCGAGGAGCTCGACAGCGACATGGCCGCGGCCGTGCTGGAAGAGGCGGGCCGCTTTGCCGCCGAGATCCTGGCCCCCACCAACGGTCCGGGCGACCTGGAGGGCTGCTCCTGGCACGACGGCGAGGTGCGCACCCCTGCCGGCTACAAGGCCGCGTACCAGGCCTTCGTCGACGGTGGCTGGCCGGCGCTGGCCTGCGATCCGGCCTGCGGCGGCCAGGGCCTGCCGCAGCTGCTCAATGCCGCGCTGTTCGAGATGCTGGTCTCGGCCAACCATGCCTGGACCATGTACCCCGGCCTGCTGCACGGTGCTTACGAGGTGCTGCACCAGCACGCCACCGGCGCCTTGCGCGAGACCTACCTGCCCAAGGTCACCAGCGGTGAATGGCTCAGCACCATGTGCCTGACCGAATCGCATGCGGGCTCCGACCTGGGCCTGCTGCGCACCCGTGCCGTGCCCCAGGCGGATGGTTCCTACGCCCTCACCGGCAACAAGATCTTCATCTCGGGCGGCGACCAGGACATGACGCCCAACATCGTGCACCTGGTGCTGGCCCGCCTGCCGGATGCGCCGCCCGGCACCAAGGGCATCTCGCTGTTCCTGTGCCCGAAGTTCCTGCCCGATGGCACGCGCAACGCCGCGCGCTGCGACAGCATCGAGAAGAAGATGGGCCTGAAGGGCAGTGCCACCAGCGTGATGAGCTTCGACGGCGCCACCGGCTGGCTGCTGGGCGAGCCCCACCGTGGCCTGCAGGCGATGTTCCTGATGATGAACGCCGCGCGCCTGCACGTGGCCATGCAGGGCCTGGGCCACCTGGAAGCCGCCACGCAGAACGCGCTGAGCTACGCGGCCGAGCGGGTGCAGTCGCGCTCGCCCAGCAAGCCGGCCGGCGCCCCCGCCGCGGCGGCCGACGCGATCATCCACC
>JAFLDI010000082.1 GCA_017302485.1 Burkholderiales bacterium
CGGGCGCCGCGGCTGGCGGGTGGTGCTGCTGCGCATCCCGGGCATCCACGCCGCCGATCGCAGCGGCGGCTCCGTGGTCGATCGGGTGCGCCAGGGCCGGCCACTGCTGCGGCCCGAGGACGATGTGTTCACCAACCACATCCACGCCGACGACCTGGCGCGCGCCTGCGCGGCCGCGTTGTGGCGTGGCGGGCCACAGCGGGCCTATCACGTGACCGATGGCGTCGATTGCCTGATGGGCGAGTGGTACGACCAGGCCGCCGACGGGGCCGGGCTGCCGCGGCTGCCGCGAGTGACGCGCGAGGAGATGCTGCGCGTGGCCTCGCCGATGAGCCTGAGCTTCATGAGCGAATCACGCCGCCTGCGCAACGAGCGCCTGCGGCGTGAGCTGGGGGTGGAACCCCGGCATCTGCTGCCGGGGTGAGGCACCGGCGCCTCAGTCGGTGATCACCAGTGCGGTGTCGCTGACCCAGCCCTGGGTCGGGCCGCTGTTCAGCCGGGCCTGGACCTTCACGGTGTTGACGCCAGGCGCCAGCGGCACGACCATCGTGATTGACGGCCGCACCCAGCTGGAGAACGACGTGCCCACCTGGTACGGGCAGAAGGCGTCGAGGTTCCCCGCGGTCGGGGTGATCACCACGTCATTGACCAGCACATCCAGATCCAGCCAGCCGGCGGCGGTACTGCTCAGCGCGGCGCATTCGGCCGAAAAGGTCAGCACCGCATCGATGGCCTTGGTCTTCTTGTTCTCGACGCTGATTGTCGTGTTGCCGGCGTCATTCAGCGGCACCAAGGCAGTCGCCGTGCTGAAGGAAAAGTTGCCGGCGTGAACCGCGTTGGCGAGGACCTTGGCCTCGACGGCGGAGCTGCACACCGCGGCCAGGGCGATCAGGCTGCTTGCGAAGACACGAGTGTTCATGGGAGGACTCCTCAGGTGGTAGGCCTGCCGGGCAGGCGGGTGGGGGATGGCCTCAGAGTAGGCCAATCGCCTGGGTCACCCCATCCCGAACCTCCTGAGGCGGAAGGCGCCCCTTTTTCCGTCCTGCGGTGGCGCGGCCTACCAGCGCCGCCGGCCCGAGAACGGCGGCTGGCCGCGCCAGTAGCGGATCATCAGCCAGGCGCCCAGCATGCCACCCAGGTGGGCGAAGTGCGCCACGCCGGTGAAGCCCATCAGCCCTTGCAGCAACTCCAGGCCGCCGAAGACCAACACAAAGGTGCGTTGCTTCATCGGAATGGGCGGGAACAGCGGCATGATCGTGCGGTTCGGGAACAGCATGGCCGAGGCCAGAAGCAGGCCGTAGAGGCCGCCCGAGATGCCGATCGTCGGCCCCATGCTGCCCGCCAGCGCGGTGATCAGCATCTGCGTCAGCGCTGCCGTCAGCACCGAGGCGGCGATGAACTGGATGTAGCGGCGCTGGCCCCACAGGCGCTCGATCTCGGCGCCGAACATGTACATGCCCAGCATGTTGAAGAACAGGTGCAGCATGTCGCCGTGCAGGAAGGCGTAGCTCACCACCTGCCAGGGCATGAAGTTGCCACTGGCCAGCGGCCACAGCCCGAACCAGCCGGTCAGCGCGTAGCCGCCCAGCAGAAACTGCAGGCAGAAGATGGCGGTGCAGGCCAGCATCAGGGCCTTGGTGACAGGAGGCAGGGGTGGCATGGCGTCGGATGGTCGGCGCTGGTGCCCATGGCCAGACTCGAACTGGCACGCCTTGCGGCGGCGGATTTTGAATCCGCTACGTCTACCGATTTCGTCACATGGGCGCATCGGGCCGGGGTTGGAGCCCCGGTGCTGCGAGGGCGCGATTATGGCATGGGGGGCTACCAGGCTAGGGGTGTGGGGCCGGCATCGGTTGGTCATCGGTTGGACGCCTGCGGGGCGGGCCGCGGGACAGTGGTTCACCCCGCGGCCGATCTCGCTCGGGGCCCTCGTCCTTCCTCCCACCCCATCCTTGCAGGAGATTCGCCATGACCGCCTCTGCATCCCCTGTCCTGTCCGTCGGACTGGCCGGCCTGATCAGTGCCACCCTGGCCGCCGCCGGGACGGCCGACCACCACCTCAGCACCAGCAGCGACGGCACGCCCGCGCTGCCGGGCAATGCCGACACAGCGCCCGCCACAGGCTTTCGCGGCCAGTGGTCGCCCGGCATGGCGGCCGATGCCCAGGCCGAGTTCGCCGCGCAGAAGTTCACCCCGGTCGAGATGGCCGAGTTCGCCGCGCTGTTCCGGCCCATGATCGCGCCCTACGCCCGGGTCGACCTGGGGCCGGCATCGGTGCTGGGCGCGGACCGGCGATTCCGCGTCTATCCACAGGAGTCGGGCTACCCGTACCGCGCGATCGGCCTGCTGACCTTCACCCAAGGGGGAAGCAGCTACACCTGCACCGGCTGGCTGATCAGTGCCGACACTGTGGCCACGGCCGGCCATTGCGTGCACTCGGGTGGCACCGGTGGTGTCTGGTCCACCGGCATGCGTTTCTACCCGGGCCGCAACGCCGGCAGTGCGCCGTTCGGATCGTGCACCGCCAAGCGGTTGAACTCGGTGACCGGCTGGACCAGGAACGCCGATGAGAATTACGACTACGGCGCCGTCAAGCTCAATTGCACGGTCGGCAACACCACCGGTTGGCTGGGGCGCTGGTGGACCACCGGCAACCAGGCCAATCTGCCGATCGCCATTGTGGGCTACCCCGGTGACAAGCCGAGTGCCACCCAATGGGGCAGCGCCGGCCGCGTGGCCGCGTCGGAGTCACGCAAGACGCGCTACCTCCTGGACACCGCGGGTGGTCAGAGCGGTGCGCCGGTGATCCAGGCCGATGGCACCGGTCCCGGTGGCTGCGAGGGCGACTGCGGCATCGCCATCCATGCCTACGGCGCCGACGGCCTGGGCCGCAACAGCGCCACCCGCCTCACTGAAACGGTCAATGCCAATCTGGTGAACTGGATCAACACGCCCTGACCCGGCAGGCAGGGCGGGTGCGACGTGATAATCGGACATCGCCGCGTCCGCCTCCTGCCATGCCCACCTACCTGACCCTGGAAGACGCCATCGGCCGCACGCCGCTGGTGCGCCTGCAGCGCCTGCCCGGCGCCGAGATCGCCGCGCGCGGCAATGTCATCCTGGGCAAGCTGGAGGGCAACAACCCGGCCGGCTCGGTCAAGGACCGACCGGCGATCAACATGATCCGCCGCGCCGAGGCGCGCGGCGACATCCGGCCGGGCGACACGCTGATCGAGGCGACGTCGGGCAACACCGGCATTGCACTGGCCATGGCTGCGGCGATCAAGGGCTACCGCATGGTGCTGATCATGCCGGAGGACCTGTCGATCGAGCGCGCTCAGACCATGAAGGCCTTTGGCGCCGAGCTGATCCTGACGCCCAAGTCCGGCGGCATGGAGCTGGCGCGCGATCTGGCCGAGCAGATGCAGCAGGCCGGCAAGGGCCGCATGCTCGACCAGTTTGCCAACCCCGACAACCCGGCGGTGCACTACGAGACCACCGGCCCCGAGATCTGGGCCGACACCGACGGCCGGATCACCCACTTCGTCAGTGCCATGGGCACCACCGGCACCATCACCGGCGTCTCGCGCTTCCTCAAGGAAAAGAGCCCGGCGGTACGCATCGTCGGTGCGCAACCCTCCGAGGGCTCGCGCATCCCGGGCATCCGCAAGTGGCCAGAGGCCTACCTGCCGAAGATCTACGACCCGTCGGCGGTGGATGAACTGGTCTACGTCAGTCAGTCCGACGCCGAGGACATGGCGCGCCGCCTGGCGGCCGAGGAAGGTCTGTTCGCCGGCATCTCTGCGGCCGGCGCCTGCTGGGTGGCGCTGCAACTGGCGCACACCCTGGAGAACGCGACCATCGTCTTCGTGGTCTGCGACCGCGGCGACCGCTACCTGTCGACCGGGGTGTTCCCGGCGTGAGTGCGGACTGGCGCTTCTGCCCGCAGTGTGCCGCGCCGCTGGCGCTGCGCGTGGCCGAAGAGGATGGCGGCCCCCGGGAGCGCCTGCGCTGCACTGCCTGCGACTTCACCCACTGGAACAACCCGACGCCGGTGCTGGCCGCGGTGGTGGAATGCACCGACCGCGACGGCCGCATTCTGCTGGCGCGCAACGCCGCCTGGAGCGGGCGCATGTTCGCGCTGATCACCGGCTTCATGGAGGCGGGTGAGACCGCCGAGGCGGGCATGGCCCGCGAGGTGGCCGAGGAAACCGCGCTGAGCGTGCAGCGGGTGGAGCTGATCGGCGTGTGGGACTTCCAACGCATGAACCAGGTGATCATCGCCTTTCATGTGCAGGCGTGCGGCGAGATCCGGCTGTCACCCGAGCTGGCCGAATACAAGCTGTTCGCGCCGGCCGACGTGGTCTGCTGGCCAGCTGGCACCGGCCACGCGATGGCGCAGTGGCTGCGAAGCCGGGGCATCGAGCCGCGCTATTTCCAGCCCGACGAGCAGCCGGCGCGTTGAGCCCTAGAATCGGCCCCCAGGAGAACGCCATGGACGCCCAGAAGGAAATCGACACCCGCGGCCTGAACTGCCCGCTGCCCATCCTCAAGGCCAAGAAGGCCTTGTCCGAGATGGCCAGTGGCGACCTGCTCAAGGTGGTGGCCACCGATCCGGGTTCGATGCGCGATTTTCAGGCCTTTGCCCGCCAGACCGGCAATGAACTGGTCGAGCAGACCACGCAGGGCGAGGAGTTCGTCCACCTGCTGCGGCGCCGCTGAGCGCCATTGCCTCCCCCTCAAGCGCCAAGGGCCTGCTTAGCAGGCCCTTGTTTCTGGTGGCTGCGCCTTACAGGCTGAGTGTCTTGAGGTATTCGCGGAAGCCGGCACCCAGCTGCGGGTGGGCCAGCGCCAGCTCCACATTGGCCTCAAGAAAACCTTCCTTGCTGCCGCAGTCGTAGCGGCGGCCCTCGTAGCGGTAGGCAAAGACCTTCTCGCGCCGCATCAGCGCGGCGATGCCGTCGGTGAGCTGGATCTCGCCGCCCACGCCACGCGGCAGGCTGGCGATCTCGCGGAAGATGCCCGGCGTCAGGATGTAGCGGCCGGCCACGCCCAGACGCGAGGGCGCGTTTTCCGGCGCGGGCTTCTCGACGATGTGGGTCAGGTCCATCAGCCGGTCGTTGATCGAGGTGCCGGCGCAGATGCCGTAGCGCTTGGTGTGCTCGGCGGGCACTTCCTGGACGGCCAGGATCGACGCCTGCCATTCGGCGAACTGGTCGACCATCTGCTTCATGATCGAGGGCTGGCCCACCATCAGGTCATCGGCCAGCAGCACCGCAAAGGGCTCGTTGACCACCACCGACTGTGCACACAGCACGGCATGGCCCAGGCCCAGGGCCTTGGGCTGGCGGATATAGATGCACTCCATGTCGTCGGGCTTGATCGAGTGCACCAGGTCGAGCAGTTCGCGCTTGTTGCCGGCCTCGAGTTCGTGCTCCAGCTCGAAGGCGGTGTCGAAGTGGTCCGGAATGGCGCGCTTGTTGCGGCCGTTCACGAAGATCATCTGCCGGATGCCGGCCGAGTAGGCTTCCTCCACCGCGTACTGGATCAGCGGCTTGTCCACCACGGGGAGCATCTCCTTGGGATTGGCCTTGGTGGCGGGCAGGAAGCGGGTGCCCAGACCGGCCACGGGAAAGACAGCTTTGTTGACGCGCATGGGAGCAGTGGAGGGGCTGTGAGGAATCATGGCATTCTTGCATGCATGATTCGCGCCCGCCGTGACAGAACACACGGCACTGTCGGCTGGCCGCCCCCAGAACAGGGGGTGACCGTGACGGATCAGGCTGCCGGGAGCTTGGCCAGTTGTTCGCGCAGCCGGAGCAGCGTCTGGCCGAAGTCGGCCAGACGCTGGCGCTCCTGCGCCACCACGGCCTCGGGCGCGCGGGCGACGAAACTCTCGTTGCCCAGCTTGGCCTCGGCCTTGGTGATCTCGCCTTCGAGCCGCGCGATCTCCTTGCCCAGGCGGGCACGTTCGGCCGCCACGTCAATCTCGACCTTCAGCGCCATGCGCGCATCGCCCTGCACGGCCACCGGCGTCGAGGCACTGGCCTCGGCAAAGGCCGCGTCATCCAGCAACTGCACATCCGCCAACTTGGCCAGGGCCTTGAGCACCGGCGCGGCCTGGGCGAAGAACGCGGCGTCGCCATTGACCAGCAGAGGCACGCGCTCGGCCGGCGACAGGCCCATCTCGCTGCGCAGCGAGCGGCAGCTGCCCACCAGGGTCTTCAGGCGCGCCATCCAGGCGTCGGCCTGCGCATCGATGCGCTCGGGCTGCGCCACCGGGTAGGTCGCGCTGGCCACGGTGTCGGCGTTCTTGCGACCCGCCACCGGTGCCACCACGTCCCACAGCTCGGCGGTGATGAACGGGGCCACCGGGTGCAGCAGGCGCAGCACGGTCTCCAGGACGCGGATCAGCGTGCGGCGCGTGCCGCGCTGCTGCTCGGGCGTGCCACCCTGGATCTGCACCTTGGCGATCTCGAGGTACCAGTCGCAGAACTCGTCCCAGACGAACTGGTAGATCGCGTTGGCCACGTGGTCCAGCCGGTACTCGGCGAAGCCCTGGGCCACGGCGGCCTCGACGCGCTGCAGCTCGCTGGTGATCCAGCGGTCGGCGCTGGAGAAGTCCAGATAGCCGCCGGGGGTGCAGCTGCCGGCCGGGTGGTCGTTCAGGCCGCAGTCCTGACCCTCGCAGTTCATCAGCACGAACTTGCTGGCGTTCCAGAGCTTGTTGCAGAAGTTGCGGTAGCCCTCGCAGCGCTTGGAGTCGAAGTTGACGCTGCGGCCCAGCGTGGCCATGGCCGCAAAGGTGAAGCGCAATGCATCGGCGCCGTAGCCCGGGATGCCCTCGGGGAACTCCTTCTCGGTGGCCTTGCGCACCTTGGGCGCGGTCTCGGGCTTGCGCAGGCCCTGGGTGCGCTTGTCCAGCAGGGCGGGCAGGTCGATGCCGTCGATCAGGTCCACCGGGTCCAGCACATTGCCCTCGGACTTGCTCATCTTCTTGCCATGCGCATCCAGCACCAGGCCGTGGATGTAGACATGGCGGAACGGCACCTGCCCGGTGAAGTGCCTGGTCATCATGATCATCCGGGCGACCCAGAAGAAGATGATGTCGTAGCCGGTGACCAGCACGCTGCTGGGCAGGAACAGGTCCTGCTCCACCGTCTTGGCCGGCCAGCCCAGCGTGGAAAAGGGCACCAGCGCGCTGGAGTACCAGGTGTCGAGCACGTCCTCGTCGCGGGTGAGCGCGCCGCTGTAGCCGGCGGCCGTGGCCTTCGCCCGGGCTTCATCCTCGCTGCGCGCCACGAACAGCTCGCCGCCCGCGCCGTACCAGGCCGGGATCTGGTGGCCCCACCACAGCTGGCGGCTGATGCACCAGTCCTGGATGTTCTTCATCCACTGGTTGTAGGTGTTGACCCAGTTCTCGGGGACGAACCTCACGTCGCCGGATTCAACGGCCTCGATCGCCTCCTCGGCGATGCTCTTGCCGTTGGCGCCGGCCTTGGTCATGGCGACGAACCACTGGTCGGTCAGCATGGGCTCGATCACCTGACCCGTGCGGGCGCAGCGCGGCACCATCAGCTTGTGCTTCTTGACCTCGACCAGCAGGCCTTCGGACTCGAGCTGGGCGACGATGGCCTTGCGGGCAGCAAAGCGGTCCTGGCCCACATAGACCGCCGGGATGTCGGCGGCCTCATGGGCGCTGACCTGGGCGGCCAGGTCGAAGATGGTCAGCATCGGCAGGCCATGGCGCAGGCCCACCTGGTAGTCGTTCTGGTCGTGCGCGGGCGTGACCTTGACCACGCCGGTGCCGAAGGCCTTGTCGACGTAGGCGTCGGCGATCACCGGCACCAGACGGCCGGTGATGGGCAGGCGGACCTGCTGGCCGATCAGGTGCGTATAGCGCTCGTCCTCGGGGTGCACCATCACCGCGGTGTCGCCCAGCATGGTCTCGGGGCGGGTGGTGGCCACCACCAGCGATTCGGCGCTGCCGTCAACGGGGTAGCGGATGTGCCACAGCGAGCCGTCTTCCTCCTCGCTCTCGACCTCGAGGTCGGACACCGCGGACTTCAGCACCGGGTCCCAGCTGACCAGGCGCTTGCCGCGGTAGATCAGGCCTTCCTCATACAGACGCACGAAGGTCTCTGTGACGACGGTCGAGAGCTTCTCGTCCATCGTGAAGTACTCGTGCTCCCAGCTGACCGAATCCCCCATGCGGCGCATCTGCCGGGTGATGGTGGAGCCGGACTGCTCCTTCCACTCCCAGACCCTGGCGACGAAGTTCTTGCGGCCCAGGTCGTGGCGGCTGAGCTTCTGATCCTGCAACTGGCGCTCCACCACGATCTGCGTGGCGATGCCGGCATGGTCGGTGCCAGGCACCCACAGGGTGTTGAAGCCGCGCATGCGGTGGTAGCGTGTCAACGAGTCCATGATGGTCTGGTTGAACGCGTGACCCATGTGCAGCGTGCCGGTCACGTTGGGCGGGGGCAACTGGATGCAGAACGAGGGACGCGCCGTGTCCAGCGTTGGCCGGTAGACGCCGCTTTGCTCCCACAGCGGGGCCCATCGGGCTTCGATGTCTTGGGGTTCGAAGGACTTGGCGAGTTCGGTCATGGCAGGGGACACTGGCAGCGGAGGGTGGCCATGGCAACGCCTGGACACCAGATTGATGTCAACGCAGGAGCCACCCGGGGAGTTGCTGGGATTGTAGGCGGTGGTCGCCCTGGGGATGGAGATGCTGATGAGGATGAACAAGCTGTGGCGCCGGGGTCGTGCCGGTCTGGGGGCCGTCGCGGCCAGCGTGCTGCTGGCGGCCTGCGGTGGGGGCGGCGGCGCAGACGGAACGCCTCCGCCGCTGACCTGCTCGATCACCGACCAGAAGATCTGGCTGTCGGACTACATGGCCGACTGGTATTTCTGGTACGCCCTCAGCGACCATCCCGATCCCGCCGCGTATGCCAGCGTCGAGAGCCTGTTCGATGACCTGCTGTTCACCGGCAACGACAGCTTCCCGTCCGACCGCTGGAGCTATGCCTTGCCGACCGTCGACTACCAGCGCTTCTTCGGCGACGGGCAGACCCTCGGCTATGGCGTCATGGTGGCCGGTATCGAGGTAGAGAACCACCCGGAATGGCCGCTCTACGTCCGCTATGTCGAACCGGGCTCTCCAGCCGCTGCGGCCGGCGTGCTGCGCGGCGACGAGATCCTGCGCATCAACGGCCGGCCGGCCTCGGAGCTGATCGCCAGCAACGACTACTCTGCGCTCAGTGCGCAGGCCACCGGCAACACCCTGAGCCTGCTGCTGGACAACGGCAGTTCGCAGCGCAGTGTCACGCTCACTGCACGCGTCTACGATCTGGCGCCGGTCACCGCCACGAGCGTCATGAGCACGCCCGGCGGCCGCACCGTCGGCTACCTGCAGCTCAAGGACATGATCCGCCAGGCCGAGGCGCCCTTCGATGCGGCGTTCCTCCAGTTTCGCCAGGCGGGGGTGCAGGATGTCGTGATCGATCTGCGCTACAACGGTGGCGGCCTGGTGTCCACTTCGGGGCGGCTGGCGTCGTATGTGTCGGCCGCCAAGACCGCCGGACAGACCTACTCGCGGCTGCTCTACAACGACCGCCATGCCGGCAGCAACCAGACCTTCAGCTTTGGCAATCCTGCCAACGCGCTGGGGCTGTCGCGCGTCTATCTGCTGACGGGGCTTCGCACCTGCTCGGCCAGCGAACAACTGATCAACGCGCTGCGGCCCTTCGTGCAGGTCATCACCATCGGCAACACCAGCTGTGGCAAGCCGGTGGGCTTCCTGCCGCAGGACGACGGTTGCGGCACCACCTGGAGCGTGGTGAACTTCGAGTCGGTCAACGCGCGCAACGAGGGCCGCTACTTCGACGGTTTCGCCGCCACCTGCGCCGTGGCCGAGGACTATGGTCAGCCGCTGGGCAGCGCGTTCGAGCCCCTGCTGGCCACGGCGCTGGACCATGTCGACACCGGGTCCTGTCCGGTGGCCACCGGCCCACGCGCACAGGGCAAGGCACGCGCGCTGGCCCTGCGGCCCGCCACCGAACGTCCACGCTGGGTGGAGCCCGGCGAGCGGCGCGGCATGATCGGCCGCTGATCAGCCCAGGAAGTCAACCAGCAGCGCCGCCAGCGCCGCGGGCTGCTCGTGGTGCAGCATGTGGCCACAGGGCGAGAGCCGCTCCCGGCGCAACTGAGGCACCACGGCGATGCGCTGGTCGAACTCGGCCAGCGAGTAGCGCTGCCCCCACCAGACCGACAGGTCGGTGAGGTCGCCGTCCACCCACAGCACCGGCGCGCTGATGCGCCGCCAGGCGGCCAGCACCTCCTCCACCCGGGGAGTGCAGTAGGGGTCCTGGGCAGCAAACCCTAGGTAGTTGTACGACGCCAGGTTGAGGCAGCGCAGCGTGCGGCCGCCAGCCTGGAGGCGGCGCAGCAGGGGAAGCATGCCGAGCTGGCGGGCCGGGTGGGTTGCAAGGGGCGGTGAACTGCAAAGAGCACGGTGTGGGGCAATGGCCCGGGAGGGTGCAAGCGGTGGTGAAATGAAGCGCGCATTCCCGAGCAAAACACGCTTGCGCATCCCC
>JAFLDI010000083.1 GCA_017302485.1 Burkholderiales bacterium
CCAACAACAACGACCTGTAGGGCAAGAGGTTAGGTCTCGGCGGGGCCGCCGATACGGTCGAACAGACGGCCGCCCACCTCGTCCTACAGGGCCGCGATGCTGCGGCTGAGTGCCGGCTGGGTGAGGTGCTGGCGCTCGGCCGCCCGGCTGAATGAGCCGGTATCGGCCAGGCTGATCAGGTGGCGCAGCTGGACCAAGGTCATGTCCATGAGTAGAACTCATCAAACAGTGCAATGCAATGCATTGGACTGCCAGAGGTGGGCTGCCTAGTATCCGAACGACACCCACCCCCTGCCGGAGCCTGACCCATGACTTCCTTGCTGCGTCGCATCCCTGCCCTGGTCGCCACCCTGACGGCCAGCCTGTGTCTGGCCACTGGTGCCATGGCCCAGTCACCCGCCAAGCCGATGAACCTGATGGTGCCCTACCCGGCCGGCGGTCTGTCGGACGTGATCGCCCGCATCGTCAACCAGCCGCTGGGCAAGGCGCTTGGCCAGCAGGTGATCGTCGAGAACCTGGGCGGCGTCAGCGGTGCGCTGGGCGCGCAGAAGGTGCTGGCAGCCCCGTCGGACGGCCAGTACCTGTTCCAGGGTTCGCCCAACGAGCTGATCCTGGCCCCGCTGGCCAGCAACGCCGTGAAGTTCAGGAGCGAGGACTTCCGCCTGGTGCAGATGATCGGCGTCTCGCCCATCGCCATCCTGGCCCGCCCGGGCCTGCCGGCGAAGAACGTGGATGAGCTGGTGGCGCTGGCCCGCAAGGCCGCCGCCGACAACAAGCCGCTGACCTACGCCAGCGTGGGCATCGGCTCGTTCTACCACGTGCTGGGCGAGCACTTCTCGCAGACCATCGGCGCGAAGATGACCCACATCCCCTACAAGGGCATCGCACCGATCTTCCAGGACCTGGGCGGCGAGATGGTGGACATCTCGATCATCGTCAGCGGCGCCCAGGTGGGTGGCCTGGTCGACAGCGGCCGGCTGAAGGTGCTGGGCACGCTGGCGCCGGCCGGCAAGGTGGAGGCCCCGTTCCTCAAGCAGTACCCCAGCATCAACGACAGCAAGTCGGTCAAGGACTTCGCGTTCAACATCTGGACCGGCTACTTCGTCAAGAAGGACACGCCGGAGCCGGTGGTGCAGGCGCTGCACAAGGCGCTGAGCACCGTGCTGACCGACCCCGCCGTGCACAGCCAGCTGGAGCAGCAGGCGGTGATGGCCGCCAAGCCGATATCGCTGGCCGACGCGCAGGCCGAGTACGTGGCACAGACCGCGCGCTTTCGCGCCATCGCCAAGGCCATCAAGCTGGAAGCGCAATGAGCGCCGCCACGGTGGATGACTTCGTCGCGCTGCGGCGCGACCTGCACCAGCACCCGGAACTGGCCTTCGAGGAGCACCGCAGCGCCGGCCTGGTGGCCCAGTGCCTGCGCGAGTGGGGCTATGAGGTCACCAGCGGCCTGGGTGGCACCGGCGTGGTGGGCACGCTGCGCCGCGGCAGCGGCCCGCGCCGCCTGGGCCTGCGCGCCGACATGGATGCACTGCCGATCAACGAGCAGTCCGGTCGCCCCTGGGCCAGTTGCAAGCCCGGCCTGATGCACGCCTGCGGCCACGACGGCCACACCGCGATGCTGCTGGCCGCCGCCCGCCGCCTGGCCGACGAAGGCGGCTTCGACGGCACGCTGCACCTGATCTTCCAGCCCGCCGAGGAAGGCGGCGGCGGCGCGCTGCGGATGATTGCCGACAGCCTGTTCGAGCGCTTCCCCTGCGACGCCATCTTCGCGATGCACAACATGCCCGGCACGCCGCAGGGCCACCTGGTGTTCCGCGACGGCCCCGCCATGGCCTCCAGCGACTACGCCACGATCACCCTGCATGGCGTGGGCGGCCACGGCGCGATGCCGCAGCACACCGCCGACCCGGTGGTGGCCGCTGCCAGTCTGGTGATGGCGCTGCAGACGGTGGTCTCGCGCAATGTGGACCCGCTGCAGGCCGCCGTGGTCACCGTGGGCGCGCTGCAGGCCGGCCAGGCCAACAACGTGATCCCGGCGAGCGCCCGGCTGGAGCTGAGCGTGCGGGCGCTGGACCGCGCGGTCCGCGCGACACTGGAGCGGCGCATCCGTGCACTGGCACAGGCGCAGGCCGAGAGCTTCGGCGTGCGCGCCGAGGTCGACTGGCGCCCGGGCTACACCGTGCTGGTCAACCACGCCGAGCCAACCGCCTTCGCCCGCGCCGTGGGCGCCGAGCTGCGCGGCGAGGCCGGCATCACCCGGCAGGGCCCGCCACTGACCGGCAGCGAGGACTTCGCCTTCATGCTCGAGCGCGTGCCCGGCAGCTACCTGCTGATCGGCAACGGCGGCCCCGAGTCCACCGTACCGGCCCATGCCTGCATGGTCCACCACCCCGGCTACGACTTCAACGACGACAACATCGCCGTCGGCGCCGCCTACTGGACATTGCTGGCGCGGAGGTTCCTGGTCACCGCATAGAATCACCACCCGGCAGGAGAGTGCTGCGGCCCTGCGCCGCAGCCACCGAAGGCGCAAACTCCCATGCACGCTCAGGTCCCGTACTGCCAACTCACACACGCCGTCTGGAGAGCCGTCAGCGTCCGTTCGAACAACGGCTGACGCACCGAAGGAGCAAGGCCCGGCCCGCAAGACCGGCGCTGAATCTCTCAGGTACCAAGGACAGGGGGAGCGGCACATCGGCAGCCTCACCGCTGCAGATGTCATTGCTGCCCATCCTTGAATGGAGACTCTCCCATGCACGTCATCGTGTTGGGTGCCGGCCTGCTCGGCACCACGTCCGCCTACTACCTGCGTCAACTCGGCCACGAGGTCACGGTCGTCGACCGCCAGGCCACGCCCGCCGCGGAAACCAGCTTCGCCAACGGCGGCCAGATCTCGGTCAGCCACGCCGAGCCCTGGGCCAACCCCGGCGCCCCCGCCAAGCTGCTGAAGTGGCTGGGCCAGGAAGACGCCCCGCTGCTGTTCCGCCTGCGCGCCGACATGCGCCAGTGGCTGTGGGGCCTGCAGTTCCTGCGCGAATGCACGCCCGCGCGCACCCGCCACAACATCGAGCAGATCGTCCGCCTGGGCACCTACAGCCGCAGCGAGCTGCAGGCGCTGCGCGCCGAGCGCGGCATCGAGTACGACCAGCGCACCCAGGGCATCCTGCACTTCTACACCAGCCAGAAGGAATTCGACGCCGCCGAGGCCCCCGCGCAGCAGATGCGCGACCTGGGCTGCGACCGCCGCGTCATCAGCGCCGATGAAGCGGTGAAGCTGGAGCCCGCGCTGGCCCACATCCGCCCGCAGCTGGCCGGCGCCACCTACACCGCCGAGGACGAATCCGGTGACGCCAACCGCTTCGCCCGCGAGCTGGTCAAGCGCTGCGAGGAAGACGGCGTGCGCTTCCTGATGAGCCACACCGTCACCGCGCTGCGCACGGCCGGCGGCGAGATCGACCACGTCGAAGCCACCGATGCCGAGGGCCGTTTCCAGCGCCTGCGCGCCGACGCCTACGTGCTGGCCATGGGCTCGCTGAGCCCGGTCTACGCCAAGACCCTGGGCATCTCGCTGCCGATCTACCCGGCCAAGGGCTACTCGGTGACGATGCCGGTCAAGGACGCCAGCAAGGCGCACCAGGTCTCGCTGACCGACGACGAGTTCAAGCTGGTCTTCTCCCGCCTGGGCGACCGCCTGCGCATCGCCGGCACCGCCGAGCTCAACGGCTACGACCGTGATCTGAATCGCGTGCGCTGCGAGGCCATCGTGCGCCGCACCGAGGAACTGTTCCCTGGCGCCGGTGACGCGGAGCAGGCCCAGTTCTGGACCGGCCTGCGCCCCGCCACGCCGTCCAACGTGCCGCTGATCGGCCGCAGCCGCGTGGGCAAGCTGTTCCTCAACACCGGCCACGGCACGCTGGGCTGGACGCATGCGTGCGGCTCGGGCAAGAGCATCGCGCGCATCGTCAGCGGGATGACGCCGGAGCTGGATTTCGCGTTTCAGCGCGGGGCCTGAGGGGCGACAGACTTCAGCAGACGGCCGTTGAGGGCCAGACCGGCGCTGGCCCTCAATGGCTTGCGGTAGGCTCGGCTCATGACCACGGCCGGGTTCTACAACGCGCTCGCACCTGACTACCACCTCTTGTACGGTGACTGGCACGCTGCCATCGACCGGCAAGGCGAGGCCCTGGCCCAGCTGCTCGCCAGCGCAGGCGTGCCGCCGGGTTCGGTGGTTCTTGACGCAGCGTGTGGCATCGGAACCCAGACGATTGGCCTGGTCGCTCGAGGCTATCGGCTGCAGGCGTCGGACCTGTCAGTTGGCGCCGTCGAGCGCTTGTCCCAGGAATTGGTGGCTCGCGACCTCAGCGCAGACCTCCGGGTCGATGACATTCAAACGCTCCAGTCCGTCCAGGCCGGCTCAATGGACGCGGTCATCGCATGCGACAACAGCATCCCACGTCTGTTGTCAGACGACCAGATCCTGTGTGCCCTGCGGTCCTGCTATCGCAGCCTCAGACCGGGCGGCGTCATCGTGCTGTCGGTTCGCGACTACGCAGCGGAGGACCGCAGCAGTCCGTCCTTGAGGCCCTACCGGCTGCACCAGGCGCACGGCGAGCGCTTTGTGGCGGTGCAGGTGTGGGAGTGGGAGGGTGATCACTACGACCTTCGCCTGTACCTGACGAGGGAATCACCAGACGGCACCTGCCAGACCCAAGTCCTGCTGAGCCGCTACTACGCCATCACGACCGACCGCCTGCTGGCGCTGCTGGAGCGCGCTGGATTTGTTGACGGCGAACGACGCGACTCGGTGTTGTTCCAGCCCGTGCTGTGGGCGCGACGGCCGGCGCTTGTCGCACCCACCGGAGCGGACAGCGTCGCCTGAGCATCCGGCATTCCATGCCTACGAAGACCGACTCCATCGGAGATGGGATCACAAGATGTCTCTCATTATTGACATTCGTATTGAATGAGGAAATCATCTGAGCATGCCCGCCCGCGCCCCTGTCCCCACTGACCCCGCCATGCAGCGCTGCCTGGAACAGCTGGGCCAGCAGTTGCGTGAACGCCGCCAGTCGCTGCGCATCGCTGCCGGCAGCGTCGCGGCCGCGGCCCAGATGTCGCGGCAGACGCTGCACCGCATCGAGCACGGCGAGCCCTCGGTCACGATGGGGGCGTACCTCAATGTGCTGCGGGCGCTGGGCCTGCGGCTGCAGGTGGCGGATGACGCGCCCCCGGCGCCGCTGGCCGCGTCGGCGGTTGAGACACTGCGCGTGGCCGACTACCCGCAGCTCCAGTTGCTCGCCTGGCACCGCGCGGGCGAGGTGGTCACCGCCGAGGAGGCGTTGGCGCTGTACGAGCGCAACTGGCGGCATGTGGACCGCGCAGCCCTGACCCCGGCCGAGCGTGATCTGATCCACCGGCTGGCCCAGCGCCATGGCCAGGGGGCGCTGCTTGTTTGAGCGGCCGCACCACCGGCGCATCGCCGCGCTGCTGTCGGCGCTGGATGCCGAGCTGCTGCGCACGCACCATTGCCTGTTTGGCGGCGGCACGCTGATCGCCTTGCTGCATGGTGAATACCGCGAGTCGCGCGATGTGGATTTCCTGGTGTCGGATCTGACCTGCTACCGCGCACTGCGCGGCGTGGTGACGCAGCAGGGGATCGGCGGGCTGTTTCGCACGCCAGTGGCAGCGCTGCGCGAGGCGCGGATGGATCAGTACGGCATCCGCACGCTGATCGAGGTGGAGGCTGTGCCGATCAAGTTCGAGATCGTGCTGGAGGCGCGCATCGCGCTGGACGGGCCGATGCCGTCAGCTGCCGTGTGCGGCGTGTCCGCGCTGTCACCGGTGGACCAGGTCGCCGAGAAACTGCTGGCCAACGCCGACCGCTGGGCCGATGACGCGGTGGATGCGCGCGACCTGATTGACCTGGCGATGATGCTGCCCGATGGGCGCATTCCACGCACGGCACTGGACAAGGCCAGCGGCGCCTACAGCTCGATCGAGGCCGACCTGGACAAGGCCAAGGCGCACATCGAGCGGCCGGGGCGTCTGGCACGCTGCATGACCCATTTGCAGATGACACTGCCGCCGGCGCTGCTGCTGGATCGCATTCGCAGACTCAGGCCGGCGCCGCCGCCACGGCGGCGTGGCGCACCGTGAGCGCTTCTGACCCAGAAGACACCCCGGGCCAAGCCCTCCGCCGAGGGCCAGCCCGAAGGCGCTCAGCGCCGCGCGGCACTCATCAGTCGATCTTCACATACTCATAGTCCACCGGCTGCTGATTGATGCCCATCCGCGGCGGCGCGATCCAGCTGGCGTACTGGCCGGCGCCGTGGTGGGGCTTCATCAGCGAGTTGATGAAGTCCAGGTCCTCGGCGTTGGGCAGCCACTCGTGCTTGCTGGCCTCCCAGACCTCGGCGCTCATGACCTCGCCCGAGGGGCTGATCTTGTGGCCGGCGAACTCGCCGATGCGGCGGTTGAAACCCTTGTGCGGCTGGGTGATCTTGAAGGCGATGCCGGCCTTCTCGATGATCTTGTTCCAGCGGTCGATGCCGCCCTGGCAGTCGGCGATGTAGTCGTCGAGCAGGCGGGAGTTGATGGCACGCAGCGCCGGCACGTCTTCCCACACCAGCTCGCCGTTGACGACGCGCTGCACCTTGTAGGTGGCGTCCTGCAGCTGGTGGTCGTCGCCCTCGAGCTTGGCCTCGTTGAAGCGGCCCTTCAGGCCGGTGTTGAAGGCGTCGGCGCCGTTGGAGCTGATCTCGCTGCCGAACAGGTCGCGCGTCACGCTCATGTGGAAGTTGGCCTTGCGCTGCAGCAGCGGCAGGTCGACCACGCCGAGTTTGCGGATGGCCTCGGTGTCGTACGGGTCGGTGATGCCGGCCTTGACCATCGCGGCACAGGTGGCCTCGATCGTGCGGCCCACGCCGGTCTCGCCGACGAACAGGTGGTGCGCCTCTTCGGTGAGCATGAAGCGGCAGCTGCGGCTGAGCGGGTCGAAGCCGCTCTCGGCCAGCGCGGCCAGCTGCATCTTGCCGTCGCGGTCGGTGAAGTAGGTGAACATGAAGAAGCTCAGCCAGTCGGGCGTCTTCTCGTTGAAGGCGCCCAGGATGCGTGGGTTGTCCTGGTGGCCGCTGCGGCGCTCCAGCAGGGCCTGGGCCTCCTCGCGGCCGTCCTTGCCGAAGTACTTGACCAGCAGGTAGACCATGGCCCACAGGTGGCGGCCCTCTTCCACGTTCACCTGGAACAGGTTGCGCATGTCGTACAGGCTGGGGGCGGTGGCGCCCAGCCAGCGCTGCTGCTCGACGCTGGCCGGCTCGGTGTCGCCCTGCACCACGATCAGGCGCTTGAGCAGCGAGCGGTACTCGCCCGGCACTTCCTGCCAGGCCGGCTCGCCCTTGTGCTTGCCGTGCGGGATGGTGCGGCCTTCCACCTTGGGTGCCAGCAGGATGCCCCAGCGGTAGTCGGGCATCTTCACGTAGCCGAACTTGGCCCAGCCGGCCGGGTCCACGCCCACCGCGGTGCGCAGGTAGACCTCGGCGTTCTGGAAGCCCTCGGGGCCCATTTCCTTCCACCAGTCGACGTAGTTGGGCTGCCAGCTCTCCAGCGCGCGCTGCAGCTGCCGGTCGGACGACAGGTCGACGTTGTTGGGAATGCGGTCGTCGTAGTTGACCTCGACGAAGCGGTCGTTCTGGATCGATTCGCGGTCTTCGACCAGGCTGTCGGTGTTGAGTTGGCTCACAGGGGTCTCCTCGGGGTGTCGGTGGACTGAGGGTTTTCCATGCACTTTGATGCGTCAACCCTCACGGCGTATGCAGTATCATGCGTATCGTTCGGTCGGCACTTTGCGCTAGATCAGAAAAACAGTGCATCGCGCCGCGGCCGCCCACCGCTGCAGGAGACACCCATGGCCACCTTCGTCGACGACACCGACAACGTCGCGCCGCCCCGCGCCGAGCTGCTTACACTGACCGATGGCAGCTTCGTGCTGCGATCGCCGCAGGCGCTGGGCCCGTACGCCCGCTGCATTGGCGACTGGCTGGAGAAGTGGGCCAAGGACACGCCCGACGCGCTGGCCGTGGCCGAGCGCGCGCCCAGTGGCGACTGGCGCCAGCTGACCTGGGCGCAGCTGCGTGCCGGTGTGGGCCGGGTGGCGCAGGGTCTGCTGGGTCTGCACCTGCCGGCCGACAAGCCGGTGGTGGTGCTGTCTGACAACTCGGTCGACCACCTGGTGCTGATGCTGGCCTGCATGCACATCGGCCGTCCGGTGTGCACCGTCAGCAGCGCCTACTGCCGCCTGAGCAAGGACTACGTGAAAATCCGCGAGATCCTGCAAATGCTCGACCCCGCGCTGGTCTACGCCAGCGACGCGGCCACCTATGGCCCCGCGATCCGCGCCTGCCTGGATGGCGGCGCGCTCAAGGGCGTGGTGGTGCTGGGCACCGGCGCTGACGAGGTGCCCGGTGCCTTCCCCTGGGACACCCTGGCGAGCCGCCCCGAGGGCCCCGGCGTGATGCAGGCCTTTGCCCGCCTGCTGCCCGACACCGTGGCCAAGTACCTGCTGACCAGCGGCTCCACCGGCCACCCCAAGGTGGCCATCAACACCCACCGCATGCTGTGCGCCAACCAGCAGATGATGGCCCAGACCTGGCGCTTCCTGCGCCGGGAGAAGCCGGTGCTGCTGGACTGGCTGCCCTGGAGCCACACCTTCGGCGGCAACCACAACCTGAACATGGTGCTGTGCCACGGCGGCACGCTCTACATCGACGACGGCCGCCCGGTGCCTGGCGCGATCGAGAAGACGGTGCGCAACCTCAAGGACTGCCAGCCCAACATCCACTTCAATGTCCCGCGCGGCCTGGACATGCTGATGGGCTTCTTCGAGGACGATCTGGCATTCGCCAAAAAGGTGCTGGAGCCGCTGCGCGCCGTGTTCTACGCCGGTGCCGCGCTGCCGCAGGCCAGCTGGCAGCGGCTGCAGGCCATCGCCGCCAAGGTGCGCTCCGAGCCGCTGTGGCTGACCACGTCCTGGGGCTCGACCGAGACCGCCCCCGCGATCACCAGCGCCCACTTCATGCTGGAAGGCGCCGGTTGCATCGGCCTGCCGCTGCCCGGCACCGAGCTGAAGTTCATCCCCAATGGCGAGAAGCTGGAGCTGCGCGTACGCGGCGTCAACATCTTCCCCGGCTACCGCGGCCAGCCGCAGCTCAGCGCCGAGGCCTTCGATGAAGAGGGCTACTACAAGATCGGCGACGCCGGCTTCCTGGTCGATCCGGCCCACCCCGAGAAGGGCGTGATGTTCAACGGCCGCGTGGCCGAGGACTTCAAGCTGACCACCGGCACCTGGGTCTCGGTGGGCACGCTGCGGGTGAAGCTGGTCTCGGCGCTGGCCCCGCTGGCCACCGACGCGGTGATCACCGGCCATGACCGCGACGAGATCGGCGCGCTGCTCTTCCTCAGCCCCGCCGGCCAGGCGATGGAGCGCGAGGCGCTGCACGCCAAGGTGCAGGCGGCGCTGCAGGAACTCAAGCGCGGCGGTGGGTCGTCGCAGTGCCCGGCGCGGGTGCTGCTGATGACCGAGCCGCCCAATGCCGACGCCGGCGAGATCACCGACAAGGGCTACATCAACCAGCGCGCCGTGCTCAGCCGCCGCGCGGTGGAGGTGGCCACGCTGTATGCCGAGACGATCGACGCGCGCGTCGTCGCGCTGGGCCACTGAGAGGACACGCGATGAGCACGCCCAGGGGCCAGTTCCAGGCCTTCAACGACGTCTGGATGCTCGACGGCATCCGCACCCCCTTCGTCGACTACTGCGGCGCGCTGGCCGACGTCAACCCGATCGACCTGGGCATCAAGGTCGCGCGCGAGGTGATCGCGCGCAGCGGCCTGAGCGCCGAGCAGGTGGACTCGGTGCTGGCCGGCAACATGGCGCCGGGGGACTTTGACCAGTTCTATGTGCCGCGCCACATCGGCCTGTACGCCGGTGTGCCCCAGCACGTGCCGGCGCTGATGGTGCAGCGCATCTGTGGCACCGGTTTCGAGCTGTTCCGCCAGGCCGGCGAGCAGCTGGGCAGTGGCCTCGCCAGCCTGGCGCTGCTGGTGGGCACTGAATCGATGAGCCGCAACCCGGTGATGGCCTTCGACCACCGCCAGGGCTTCAAGCTCGGCGCGCCGGTCAACTTCCGCGACAACCTGTGGGAGATGCTGAAGGACCCCGCGGCCGGCATCACGATGATCCAGACCGCCGAGAACCTGGCCAGGCAGTACGGCATCACGCGCGAGGAGGTGGACGCCTTCGCCTCGGCCTCGTTCGCCAAGGCGGTGGCGGCGCAGGAGAGCGGCTTCCTGGCCGGCGAGATCGTGCCCGTCCATCGTTTACCGGATTTACCGTAATGCTGACGGTGGCATCATCGCAGAGTGCAGGCATAGCGCCATCGCAGTATTGGTAGGTAAATTGATCCGTGCCGGAATAATTAGCATTGGGGGTGTACGTAAA
>JAFLDI010000084.1 GCA_017302485.1 Burkholderiales bacterium
ACTCGCCTTCGCCACGCAGCCGGCCCAGCGTGAACAGCTCCTGCACGGCCTGCTCCAGCCGGCGGGCCGGCTGCTCCTGCTGGCGCAGCGCGCGCAGGCGCAGCTGCTGGCGGGCACGCGCCAGCTCGGGCGCCTTGGGGCGGGACTCGGCGTGGCGCCTCAGCAAGGTGGCCACAGCCTCCAGGTACTCGAGGGCCTGGGCCGGGCTGGTGGCGGCCTCGACGATGAACTGCCCGCCATAGGGGAGCATGTCGGCCGAGCAGGCGACGTGGTAGGCCAAGCCTCGGCGTTCGCGTACCTCGTCCAGCAGCGGCGAGCTCATGCCCTCGCCCAGCAGCGCGGCGGCCAGCACATGGGCCAGGTGGCGATCGTCGTCGGGTGTGGGGGCCGGGTAGCCCAGTACCAGCTGGGTCTGCGAACTGCCGCCCAGGCGGTACTGCCGCCAGCCGCCCTGCCACTCGGCCTGCGGCAGGGCTCGCCGGGGGCCGGAGGGCATGGTGCCGAAATGCCGCTCGACCAGTGGCGTCAGGGTGTCCAGATCGACCGGACCGGCGGCGGCCACCACCACCTCGCTGGCCAGATACTGCGCCTGCAGATAGCTCAGCAGGTCGGTGCGGCTCAATCGCTCGATGGTGGCGCGCTGACCGATCACCGGCCGCGCCGCCGGGTGCATCGCGCCATAGCAGGCGCGGTCGAAGGCCAGGAAGGCCATGGTCACCGGGTCTTCCTCGACCTCGGTCAGCTCGTGCAGGATCACCTGGCGCTCGCGCTCAAGCTCGTCCTCGGGCACGCTGGGGTGCAGGATGATGTCGGCCAGCAGCTCTACGAACAGCGGCAGGTCTGCCGCCAGCCCGTCCAGGTGGTAGGCCGTGTGGTCCTTGTCGGTGTGGGCGTTGAGCTCGGCGCCCAGGGCCTCGGCGGCCAGATTGATGGCCTGGCAGCTGCGCGTGGGCGTGCCCTTGAAGGCCATGTGCTCGACCACATGGCTGATGCCGGCCCAGCGGCGCGGCTCGTGCAGGCTGCCACTGCGGATGAAGACCGACAGCGACAGCGTCCGCCGCCAGGGCATCGGCAGGGCCAGCACGCGCAGGCCATTGGACAGGGTGCCATGCGATGCGGGGGCGGTGGTGAGGTGTGTCACCTGCTGCACTGTGCCAGATGGGGCCTGCCGAGGGGGGTAGAGGGGTATGAACTCATGCAATGTGCGCATAGCGGACGCGATATTCTTGCGCCTGATGGAATGCATCCGCACCATACGCAAAATTCATCCCAGCCCATCGAGGAGCCAGCCATGCCCAGCCACGACCTCACGCCCGCCGAGCAAGCGCTGCGCGACGCGGCCCTGGAATACCACCGCGCGCCGACGCGGGGCAAGGTCGCCGTCACCCCCACCAAGCCGCTGTCCAACCAGCGCGACCTGAGCCTGGCCTACTCGCCCGGCGTGGCCTACGCCTGCCTGGCGATCGAGGCCGATCCGAGCCTGGCGGCCGAGTACACCTCGCGCGCCAACCTGGTGGGCGTGGTCACCAACGGCACCGCGGTGCTGGGTCTGGGCAACATCGGCCCGCTGGCCGGCAAGCCGGTGATGGAGGGCAAGGGCTGCCTGTTCAAGAAGTTCGCCGGCATCGACGTCTTCGACATCGAGCTGGCCGAGCACGACCCCGACAAGCTGGTCGAGATCATCGCCGCGATGGAGCCCACCCTGGGTGGCATCAACCTCGAGGACATCAAGGCGCCCGAATGCTTCTACATCGAGAAGCAGCTGCGCGAGCGCCTGAGCATCCCGGTCTTCCACGACGACCAGCACGGCACCGCGATCATCTCGGCGGCGGCGCTGCTCAACGGGCTGGAGCTGGTGGGCAAGCGGATCGACCAGGTCAAGCTGGCGGTGTCCGGTGCCGGTGCGGCGGCCATCGCCTGCCTGGACCTGATGGTGCAGCTGGGTGTGCAGCCCGCCAACATCTTCGTCTGTGACAGCAAGGGGGTGATCCGCGAGGGCCGTGGCGACAAGCTCGACGAGTCCAAGCAGCGCTACTGCCAGAACACCCCGGCCACCACATTGGCCGAGGTGGTGGCCGGGGCCGATGTCTTCCTGGGGTGCTCCGCTGCGGGCGTGCTGACGCCGGAGATGGTCCAGACCATGGCGGCGCAGCCGTTGATCCTGGCGCTGGCCAATCCCGAGCCCGAGATCCGGCCCGAGCTGGCCAAGGCGGCGCGGCCCGACTGCATCATCGCCACCGGCCGCTCGGACTACCCCAATCAGGTCAACAACGTCCTGTGCTTTCCCTACATCTTCCGCGGTGCGCTGGACTGCGGCGCCAGCCGAATCACCGAGGCGATGAAGCTGGCCTGCGTGCGCGAGATCGCCGCACTGGCCAAGGCCGAGGCCAGTGACGAGGTGGCCGCCGCCTATGCCGGCAAGACCTTGCGCTTCGGCCCCGACTACCTGATCCCGACGCCCTTCGACGCCCGGCTGATCCTGCGCATTGCACCCGCCGTGGCCCAGGCAGCCCACGCCTCCGGGGTGGCCACGCGGCCGATCGCCGACCTGGATGCCTACCGCCAGTCGCTCAGCCGCTTCGTCTCACAGACCGGCATGCTGATGCGGCCGGTGTTCATGGCCGCCAAGGCGGCGCCGGCGCGTGTCATCTACGCCGAAGGCGAAGACGAGCGCGTACTGCGTGCGGTGCAGGTGGTGCTGGATGAAGGCCTGGCGCGGCCGATCCTGGTGGGCCGTCCGGCGGTGATCGCCATGCGCATCGAGCGCGCCGGTCTGCGCCTGCGACCAGGCGTCGACTTCGAAGTGGTCAACCCCGAGGACGATCCGCGCTACCGCGCCTGCTGGGAAGACTACCACCGGCTGATGGCGCGCGAGGGCGTGTCGGCGGAGGCTGCCAAGGCGGCGCTGCGCCGCTCCAACACCCTGATCGCCGCCATGCTGCTGCGCCGCGGCGATGCCGATGCGATGCTGTGCGGCCTGGTGGGCCGCTTCGACGCCCACTTCGAGCATGTGCAGGCGGTGGTCGGTGCGCGGACCGGCGCCAAGGTGATGGCGACGATGAACGCGATCATGCTGGACCAGCACACGCTGTTCATCGCCGACACCTTCGTCAACGAGCAACCCTCTGCCGAGGCACTGGCCGAGATCGCCCTGATGGCTGCCGATGAAGTGCAGCGTTTCGGCCTGCCACCCAAGGTGGCCTTCCTCAGCCATTCGATGTATGGCAGTTCCAAGCGCGAGAGCGCCCGGCGCATGCGTGCCGCGCGCGACCTGTTCGTGCAGCGTGCGCCGCAGATCGAGTGCGATGGCGAGATGCATGGCGACGCCGCCTTGTCCGAGACCATCCGCCAGGCCGTGCTGCCTGACTCGACGCTGCACGGCTCGGCCAACGTGCTGGTGCTGCCCAACATCGATGCCGCGAACATCCTGTTCAATGTGCTCAAGGTCACCGGCGGGCACGGCGTCACTGTGGGTCCGATTTTACTGGGGGCGGCGGCGCCGGCGCATATCCTGACGCCCTCGGCGACGATGCGCCGGGTGGTCAACATGACCGCCCTGGCGGTGGCCGACACGGCAGCGGCCCGCCAGCGCGGCGCGCACTCGTAACCGTTTCGTACCCGGGGCTGCGGATAATGCGCCGCACAGACCCCACCGTCCGGGGCGAACCCCAGGAGACCCAGCCTCATGCCCCGCGCCACCAAGATCGTCGCCACCCTCGGTCCCGCGTCCAGTGACCGCGAGGTGCTGGAGCGGCTGCTGCGCGCTGGCGTCGATGTGGTGCGGCTGAATTTCAGCCACGGCAAGGCCCAGGACCACATCGACCGTGCGACGCTGGTGCGCGAGGTGGCCGCCCAGGTGGGCAAGCCGGTGGCGCTGATGGCCGACCTGCAGGGCCCCAAGATCCGCGTCGGCAAGTTTGCCGAGGGCAAGGTGATGCTCGAAGGGGGCAGGCCCTTCGTGCTGGACGCCGGTCGCACCGAGCCGGGCGACCTGGGTGGCGTGGGCCTGGACTACAAGGAGCTGCCGCGCGACGTCAAGCCCGGCGACACGCTGCTGCTCAACGACGGCCTGATCGTGCTGACGGTCGAGGCGGTCAAGGGTGAGCAGGTGCACACCACGGTCAAGATCGGCGGCGAGCTCAGCAACAACAAGGGCATCAACAAGCAGGGCGGCGGTCTGACCGCGCCGGCACTGACCGCCAAGGACATGGAGGACATCAAGACCGCCATGTCCTTCCAGTGCGACTACCTGGCGGTGAGCTTTCCGAAGAACGCCACCGACATGGAGATGGCGCGCCAGCTGGCCAACGTGGCCGGCGAGCCCTACCGCCACAAGCCGGCGATGATCGCCAAGATCGAGCGCTACGAGGCCATTCCGCACCTCGAGGCCATCCTCAAGGCCTCGGACGGCATCATGGTGGCGCGCGGCGACCTGGCGGTCGAGGTGGGCAACGCGGCCGTGCCGGCGCTGCAGAAGAAGATGATCCGCATGGCGCGCGAGCTCGACAAGATCACCATCACCGCGACGCAGATGATGGAGTCGATGATCCAGAACCCGGTGCCCACCCGCGCCGAGGTCTCGGACGTCGCCAACGCGGTGCTTGATGGCACTGACGCGGTGATGCTCAGCGCCGAGACGGCGGCGGGCAAGTACCCGGTGGAGACGGTTGAGCAGATGCACCTGATCGCGCTGGAGGCCGAGCGCGCCGAGGACGTGCAGCTCGATGCCGACTTCTCCAGCAAGCACTTCGCCCGCATCGACCAGTCGATCGCGATGGGCGCGCTGTTCACCGCCCACCACCTGGGCTGCAAGGCCATCGTCGCGCTCACCGAATCGGGTTCCACCGCGCTGTGGATGAGCCGGCACAACATCCACGTGCCGATCTTCGGCCTGACCACCCAGCCGCGCTCGGTGGCCCGCATGGCGCTCTACCGCAATGTGCGGCCGCTGGCCATGGCCAGCTTCACCGACCGCGACGCGGCGCTGGCGGCGGCCGAGCGCATCCTGGTCGAGCGCGGCATCCTGCGCCCCGGCGACACCTACGCCATCACCTGCGGCGAGCCGATGGGCTATCCCGGCGGTACCAACATGCTGAAGGTGTGTCGCGTCGGTTGACGTGCCACCAGGGTCGGGGACAGTCCGGCGACAGGGTGCGGGTCTAGAATTCGGCGAGTTACGGCGCGGTTACATCGACAGCGCGCCGCAGAGTTTTTCCACTTCCCCCTGAGGACCCTCCCATGGCTCTCGTCTCGATGCGCCAACTGCTGGACCACGCCGCCGAACACGGCTACGGGATTCCGGCCTTCAACGTCAACAACCTGGAGCAGGTGCAGGCCGTGATGGCCGCCGCCGACGAGGTCGGCGCGCCGGTCATCCTGCAGGCCAGTGCGGGTGCGCGCAAGTACGCCGGCGAGCCCTTCATCAAGCACCTGATTCAGGCCGCGGCCGAGATGTACCCGCACATCCCGCTGGTGATGCACCAGGACCACGGCACCAGCCCCAAGGTCTGCGCCGGTGCGATCGACCTGGGTTTCGGCTCGGTGATGATGGACGGCTCGCTGCGCGAGGATGGCAAGACCCCGGCCGACTTTGCCTACAACGTCGAGGTCACCCGCCAGGTGGTGGCCATGTCGCACAAGGTGGGCGTCACGGTGGAAGGCGAACTGGGCTGCCTGGGCTCGCTCGAGACCGGTGAAGCCGGCGAGGAAGACGGCATCGGCGCGGTCGGCAAGCTCGACCACAGCCAGATGCTGACCGATCCGGAAGAGGCCGCCCGCTTCGTCCAGGAGACCCAGCTCGACGCGCTGGCCATCGCCATCGGCACCAGCCACGGCGCCTACAAGTTCACCCGTCCGCCCACCGGCGACGTGCTGGCGATCAGCCGGGTCAAGGAAATCCACGCCCGCATTCCCAACACGCACCTGGTGATGCACGGCTCCTCGTCGGTGCCGCAGGACCTGCTGGCCATCATCAACCAGTACGGCGGCAAGATGAAGGAAACCTACGGCGTGCCCATCGCCGAGATCCAGGAAGCCATCAAGCACGGCGTGCGCAAGATCAACATCGACACCGACATCCGCCTGGCGATGACCGGTGCGGTGCGCAAATTCATGGCCGAGAACCCCGACAAGTTCGACGCCCGCGAGTGGCTCAAGCCCGCCCGCGAGGCGGCCAAGGCGATCTGCAAGCAGCGCTACCTCGAGTTCGGCTGCGAGGGTCAGGCCGGCAAGATCCAGGGCCTGACCCTGGTCGACATGGCCGCCCGTTACGCCAGTGGCGCCTTGGCCCAGCAGGTTCGCTGATCGCCAGGTTATCCCCCTAGAATTGGGGGTATTTTCGGCTCCGTCGCCCTCCCATGACCGTGGGGGGTGCGCCGGAGCCGTTTACACTTTTTCAACGTTTGCATCGCACCATGTCCAGCGCCCTCCTCGAAAGCTCCCTGCACTCCCTGCCGCTGCTCGCGCGGGGCAAGGTGCGCGACAACTATGCCGTCGGTGACGACCGCATCCTGATGATCGCCTCGGACCGCCTGTCGGCCTTCGATGTGGTGATGGGCGAGCCCATCCCCGGCAAGGGTGCGCTGCTCACGCGCATGGCGCTGTTCTGGTTCGATCGGCTGGGCCAGGTCGTGCCCAACCACCTGACCGGCGAGGATCCGCTGTCGGTGGTGGCCGCCGACGAGGTGGCCCAGGTGCGTGACCGTGCCATGCTGGTCAAGCGCCTGAAGCCGCTGCCGGTCGAGGCGGTGGTGCGCGGTTACCTGGCCGGCTCGGGCTGGAAGGAGTACCAGCAGAGCCAGTCGGTCTGCGGCGAGGCGCTGCCGGCCGGCCTGCAGAACGCCTCCAAGCTGCCGCAACCCATCTTCACCCCCGCCACCAAGGCCGAGATGGGTGACCACGACGAGAACATCAGCTTCGCGCAGATGGTGACCATCATCGGCCGTGATCTGGCGGAGCAGGTGCGCAGCGTGTCGATCCGGCTGTACCAGGAGGCCGCCGCCTTCGCGCTGACCAAGGGCATCATCATCGCCGACACCAAGTTCGAGTTCGGCCTCGATGCCCAGGGCACGCTGACCCTGATGGACGAGGTGCTGACGCCCGACTCGTCCCGCTACTGGCCCGTCGAGGGCTACCAGGAAGGTGCCAACCCGCCCAGCTACGACAAGCAGTTCGTGCGGGACTGGCTGGAGCAGGCCACGGTGGATGGCCAGCCCTGGAACAAGACCGCCCCGGCGCCTGCGCTGCCGGCCGATGTGATCCAGCGTACCGCAGCGAAGTATCGCGAAGCGCTCGAACGCCTGACCGGCTGAGTACCGGCGCCAGGCAGGGAGGGGAGCGCTCCTGTGTCTCGTTTGATCGAGTGCCTCGACGCGGCCATCGATGCGTCACGCGATCCTGCGCAGGCCGATTGCCTGCGTGCCGAACGCGCGGCCACCCAGGCGCGTTCGGGTCACCTGTCCGAAGCGCGTTTCGTGCTCAGGGGTCTGCGCGTGCAGGCCCAGCGACGCGGGCGCGAGGCCCTGGCGGCCTGGGTGCCGTTCGTGGCGGGCATGATCGAGCACTTCGAGACCTTGTCGCCACAGGCCTTCGAGCTCTTCGACGAGGCCCGCAGGCGATCGGTCGATGTCCAGTTGCCTCGGCTGCAGGCCCTGTCGCTGGCCTGGATGTCGCTGTGCCACTTCAATGCGCGTCGCTTCGGGCCCATGGTGGACACCCTGGTCGAGGCAGGGCGATTGGACGCCGGGCGCGACCCCGGGGTGCAGGCCCGGCTGTGCCTGGTGAGGGCCGACGCGTCGCGACTGGCGGGCTTGCACGAGCGCGCGCAGCAGCTGTACCTGCGGGTGCGGCACTGGGCGATGTCTCAGGGCGACACCGCCATGCTCTCGGCCATGGCCCACAACCGCACCTCGGGCCAGGTGGACCGCCTGGGCCTGCTCGACGCCCTGGGCGATCGCCGCGAGGAGGAATCCCGTCGCGCGCTGCTCGAGGCGGAGTCCTGCAGCCAGCTCGACCGGGGCATGGGCAATGAGGGCTTGATCGCCATGTCGCCGGTGATGAAGGCCCGGCTCTACACCGTGCTGCAGCGCTGGAGCGAGGCTGTGGAGCTCTACGATTCGGCACTGCAGCAGGCTGCGGGCAGCGGCATGGCCGGCCTGGTTCCCCACATGGGCCTGAACCGCGCCTGGTGCCACTGGCACCTGGGCGAACGCCAGCGCGCCGAGCAGGAAGCCCGGGCTCTGCAAGCCCTGGTGGCCGAGCAGCCCGACGCCGACGACCGGGCGGCCGGCCATGCGCGGCTGGCCGCGCTGCTGGCCCGCTTTGGCGACAGCGAGGCATCGGTGCGTCACCAGGCGCTGGCCCAGGCGGCATTGCAGGCGTTCCGCGCCTTCCAGGCGGACCTGGCGGCGCAGCTGGCACGGGTGGACGCCGAACTGGGCGACTGAGCCGGGATGTCAGCGGCTCACCGAGACCACCCCACCCAGGGGACGCTCAGAACAGCGCCATGCTGAGCTTGCGGCGGTACTGCTCCAGCACCGGATCGGCCGGAGCGACGGCCGTCTTGCCGGTCACCTCCAGCGCGCTCTTGCTGCCATCGCCCGCCGCCGGCTTGGGGGCCGGCTTGGTCATCAGCTCCAGGATGGCCACATAGGTCTTGCGCGCGGCCTCGTCGTTCCAGGCCTTGTCGCGCATGATGATCTCGAGCAGTTCGTCCATGGCGGCGGTGAAGGCGCCGGCGGCGAACAGCACCTGGGCGGCCTCGAAGCGGGCCGCGAAGTCGCGCTTGTTGGCCGCCACCGCGGCAGCCAGGGCCTCGGGGGGGCGGGCCTGTTGCGCCACTTCGCAGGCCTTGAGCCAGTGTTCCACCGCGGCATATCGGCTGTCGGACAGTACCTTGGCAGCCACCGGCTCAAAGGCGGCGCGGGCCTGGACGATGCGCGACGGGTCCTGGCGGGCCACGCCCAGCAGCACTTTCAGGTAGTCCAGCCGGGCCACGTCGTTGGCGGGGTCGATGGCCACCGCCTCCTGCAGCTTGGCGATGACGTCGGCGATATCGCCACCATCGGCCAGCAGGGCTTCGGCCTCTTCCACATCGGCTTCGGCTTCCAGGGCGTCTTCGCTGGGGACATGCTTGCCGAGGAACTCGCGGATCTGAGGCTCGGGGATCGCCCCGACGAAGCCGTCCACAGGCTGACCACCGACGAACATCACGCAGAAGGGAATCGAGCGCACGCCAAAGGCCTGGCTCAGTTGGCCGGCGATCTCGGGCTGCTCGTCGCTGTTGAGCTTGGCCAGCGTGAAGCGGCCGGCGTACTCGGTTTCGAGCTTTTCCAGGACCGGGCCCAGCGACTTGCACGGACCGCACCAGGGCGCCCAGATGTCGAGCAGCACGGGCTGCCGGGTCGAGGCGGTGATCAGCTCGGCTTCGAAATTCTGCAGGGTGATGTCGATCATGGTCTGGGCAGGCGAATAGGAAAACAGGGCAGACACGGCGTGGACGCACCCCGGCAACTGGCGCCAGCCTAAAATCATTGCTTTTGCCCGACGGGAGCCTTGCAGCCTTGAACAGCGCCACGCCCGTGGTCGGCATCGTCATGGGGTCGTCCAGCGACTGGGACACCATGAAGGCCGCCGCCCAGATTCTCGCCGAGTTCGGCGTGCCCCACGAGGCCCGGGTTGTCTCGGCGCACCGCATGCCCGACGACATGTTCACCTACGCCGAGCAGGCGCGCGGGCGCGGCCTGCAGGCCATCATCGCCGGGGCCGGCGGTGCCGCCCACCTGCCGGGCATGCTGGCTGCCAAGACGCCGGTGCCGGTGCTGGGCGTGCCGGTGGCCAGCCGCCACCTGCAGGGCGTCGATTCGCTGCACAGCATCGTGCAGATGCCCAAGGGTATCCCGGTGGCCACCTTTGCCATCGGCACGGCGGGCGCGGCCAATGCGGCGCTGTTTGCCGTGGCCATGCTGGCCAACCGCGACGAGGCCCTGCAGGCCCGGCTGCTGGCCTTCCGGGCGGCCCAGACCGAGGCTGCCCGCGCCATGACGAAAGACCTGCAATGAGCACCCGGCCGCTGCTGCCGGGCGCCACCCTGGGCGTGATGGGTGGCGGTCAGCTCGGCCGCATGTTCGTCCATGCGGCCCAGGCGATGGGCTACCGCACTGCGGTGCTTGATCCGGACGCCGCCAGCCCGGCCGGCCTGGTCTCGCACCACCACATCGGCACCGACTACCTGGACGAGGCTGGCCTGGCCACCTTGGCTGATGTGGCTGACGCGGTGACCACCGAGTTCGAGAACGTGCCCGCCGCCGCCCTGCGTGCGCTGGCCGAGCGTCGGCCGGTGGCGCCGGCCGGCGACGCGGTGGCGATCTGCCAGGACCGGGCGCGCGAAAAGGCCCACTTCGCCGCCTCTGGCGTGCCG
>JAFLDI010000085.1 GCA_017302485.1 Burkholderiales bacterium
GCAGCCTTGGCGGCCGCCTGGCCAGGCAAAGGCGCCAGGGCCAGCCCGGCGGACAGGGCCGCCATGGCCAGGGCCGAGCGGCGGCGGATGGGATGAACTGGGCGCATGGTGGATCCAGCATAGCGCGCCGGCTGCCTGGCCGGCCATACGGAGCGACTCGAAGGTCATCGCGGCTTGGTACGATGCGCGCCGTTCCAGATTTCCGCACAGGAGAAGACCATGGCCATGGATGTGGTGGATTACGAGATCAAGGGCTCGGAGATGCAGTTCGTTGAGGTCGAACTCGACCCCGGCGAGGCGGCGGTGGGCGAGGCCGGCAGCCTGATGTTCATGGAGGCTGGCATCGGCATGGACACCGTCTTCGGCGACGGCTCCAACCAGGGGGGCGGCTTTTTTGGCAAGCTGCTGGGCGCGGGCAAGCGGCTGATCACCGGCGAGTCGCTGTTCACCACGGTCTATACCAACAATGCGCCGGGCAAGCAGCGGGTGGCCTTCGCGGCGCCCTACCCGGGCAAGATCATCCCGATGGACCTGCGCCAGATGGGCGGCATGCTGGTCTGCCAGAAGGATGCCTTCCTGTGCGCGGCGCGCGGCGTGTCGCTGGGCATCTACTTCCAGCAGAAGCTGTCGGTGGGCTTCTTCGGTGGCGAGGGCTTCATCATGCAGAAGCTCGAGGGAGACGGTCTGGCTTTCGTGCACGCGGGTGGCACCGTGGTCAAGCGCGAGCTCAAGCCGGGCGAGACGCTGCTGGTCGACACCGGCTGCGTGGTGGCCTTCACGCCCAACGTCAACTTCGAGATCCAGTACGTGGGAAAGATCAAGACCGCGCTGTTTGGCGGCGAGGGCCTGTTCTTCGCCAAGCTCAGCGGCCCGGGCACGGTGTGGCTGCAGAGCCTGCCGTTCTCGCGCCTGGCCAGCCGGGTCTTTGCGGCGGCCCCGCAAATGGGGGGCTCGCGCGAGGAAGGCTCGGTGCTGGGCGGCTTCGCCACGGGCGGCCTGCTGGGCAGCGTGTTGGGCGGCGACGACGAGTGAGGGACATTCGGCCGGCGCCCTGGACCCCGTCAAGGCGCCGGCGCAGGATCCCGAATACCTGGGGCAGGCACCGCCTACACTGACCGGTTCGCTGAACCTGTCTGCTTCCAGATGCCCTTGATCCGCGCTTTTCACGCCCTGGCGGCTTCGCTGGCACTGTCCGCAGGCATCGCCGCTGCCCAGGCGTTGGCGGCCGCACCGCCCCCCGGCCAGCGGCCGATCTTCGTGCTGAATTCGCTGGATGCCAATGTCAGCGTGATCGATCCGGTGAGCTTCAAGGAGGTCAAGCGCATCCCGGTGGGCAAGGAGCCGCATCACCTCTACCTGACGCCGGACGAGAAGTCGCTGCTGGTGGCCAATGCGGTGGGCGACACGCTCACCTTCATCGATCCGCTCACCGCGCAGGTGCAGCGCACGCTGACCGGCATCGTCGATCCCTACCAGTTGCGCTTCTCGCCCGACATGAAGTGGTTCGTCACGCTGGCCAACCGCCTCAACCACGTCGACATCTACCGCTGGCAGCCCGAGCAGACCGCCGAGCCGATGAAGCTGGTCAAGCGCATCGCCACCGGGAAGACGCCCAGTCACCAGTGGATCGACAGCAAGAGTTCGGTGGTCTATGCGTCGATGCAGGACAGCAGCGAGCTGATCGCGGTGGACCTGGCCACCCAGAGCATCCGCTGGCGCGTGCCGACGGGCTCGCTGCCCGCCGATGTCTACCTGACGGCCGACGACAAGACGCTCTTCGTCGGTCTGACGGGCGACCGCTTCGTCGAGGCCTACGACGTGTCCGCCGGTCCGGCCAAGCTGATCAAGCGCATCGAGACCGGCGAGGGCGCGCACGCGTTTCGGGCGCTGGGCGACAAGCGCCACATCTTCGTCAGCAACCGCGTGGCCAACACGGTCAGCATGATCGACACCCAGACCATGACGGTGGTACGCACCTTGCCCGGCCCGGGCGGCCCGGATTGCATGGATGTGTCGGCCGACGGCAAGTTCCTGCTGTTGAGCTCGCGCTGGGCGCGCAAGCTCACCTGGATCGACATTCAGCAGGGCAAGGTCGTCCGCCAGGTGAGTGTGGGACGATCGCCGCATGGCATCTACACGCTGGACCATGCGCCGCGCCAGTGATCCGTGCCGGCAGGGGCTGGCTGCGCTGCTGGTCTGTGTGACGCTTCCGGCAGCAGCGGGCGCTGCCTGCGAGCGGCCTGTGTACCTGAGCTTCGACACGGGCCACATGGGCGTGGCGCCGCTGGTGGCCGAGGTCCTGACGCGGCACCAGGTGCCGGCGGCCTTCTTCCTGGCCAATGAGCGCACGCGCGACGACGGAAGCAGCCTCGATGACCGGTGGGCGCCGTGGTGGAAGGCGCGTGCCGCAGAGGGCCATGTCTTCGGCAGTCACACCTTCGACCACGTCTACTGGCGTGCTGATCGCACGGACGGCGGCTTTGACATGCGGCCCAGCGCCGGCCCCCGCAGTGGGCGGGCACTGCGTTGGAGCGCGTCGGACTACTGTGCCGAGCTCGAGCGCGTTCGCACCCGCTTCACCGAGATGACCGGTCAGCCCATGCCGCGTCTGTTCCGGGCGCCGGGCGGCAAGACCTCGCCGGCCCTTCTGAAGGCTGCCGCGGCCTGCGGCTGGACGCATGTGGGCTGGAGCGCCGCGGGCTTCCTGGGCGATGAACTGCCCAGCGACCGCTACCCGAACCAGCCACTGCTCGCCAAGGCGCTGCGCGACATCCGCCCAGGCGACGTGCTGATGGCCCACCTGGGCATCTGGTCGCGGCAGGACCCGTGGGCGCCGGCGGTGCTGGAGCCGCTGATCACCGGCCTGAAGGCGCGCGGCCTGTGCTTCGCCTCGTTGCGCCAGCACCCCAGCTACCGCGCGGCGCTGGCCGCCACGGCACCATGAGCCTGTTCGATGCCGCTGTCGGCGCCCTCGATGCAGCGGGCAACGCCTTCGCCGAGGCGCAGCAGGCGCTGTTCGAGGGCCTGGTTCAGCCGCTGCTGTTCCATGCCGGCCTGGGATCGTTCATTGCCGACGGCTTCGACGCGACCGGCTGGCTGCTGGTGGGCCTGCTGCAACTGGCGGTGATGCTGCTGCTGATTGCGCCGCTGCAGCGCTGGCGCCCCGCGCAGACGCCGGCCTCGTCCGCCGATGAACGCGCGCAGCGCCGGCAGGCGGTGCACGTCGACGTGCTCTACACGCTGATCCATCGCCTGGGCCTGTTCCGCGTGGCCCTGTTCTTTGCCGTCGATCCGTTGTTCAATGCGCTGTTCGGCTGGCTGGCCGTGCAGGGCGTGGACGGCTGGCATCTGGACCAGTGGATCGCCCCCTGGTGGCCCGGTGCCACCGACACCCAACTGGTCGGCTTTCTGGCCTACCTGCTGGTCTTCGACCTCTTGAACTACGTGCTGCACCGCGCCCAGCACCAGTTCAACTGGTGGTGGGCGCTGCATGCGGTGCACCACAGCCAACGCCATGTGACGATGTGGAGCGACAGCCGCAACCACCTGCTCGACAGCCTGATCGTCGATGTGGTGTTCGTGCTGGTCGCACGGGTCATCGGCGTGGCGCCTGGGCAGTTCGTGGCGCTCATCGCGCTGTCGCAACTGGTCGAGAACCTCGCGCACGCCGATGTGCGCCTGAACCTGGGCTGGCTGGGCGAGCGTCTGCTGGTGGGGCCGACCTTCCATCGCCGCCACCACGCCGCCGGCATCGGCCACGAATCGCAGGGGCGTGGCACGCTGGGTGGCTGCAATTTCGCGGTGCTGTTTCCGCTCTGGGACCTGCTGGGCCGCACGGCCGACTTCCGTCACGACAACGGCCCCTGCGGCATCCGCGACCAGTGGCCCGACGAGGGGGCCCGCGACTACGGCCGCGGCTTCTGGGCGCAGCAGCGGCTGGGGCTGATGCGCCTGTTCGGCCGCGCCTGAGGCTATCCTCCGCACCATGAAGCTGCTGCTCGATTCCTTCTGGCGCGCGGGCGCCTACCTGTTCCTGCCACGGGTGATGGGACTGACGGTGCTGCCGCTGCTGCTGTCGTCCCTGCTGGCCCTGGCCCTGGGCTGGCTGTTCTGGGAGTCGGCCGTGGCCGGCGTGCGCAGCACACTGGAGGGCTGGTCGCTGGTGGCGGCCATGCTGCAATGGGTCGGCGTCAACCTGGGTGAGAGCTGGCGTTCCCTGATCGGGCCGATCATCGTGCTGGCGCTGGCGGTGCCCTTGATCGTGGTGCTCAGCCTGCTGCTGGTGGCCTGGCTGACCACGCCGGCGGTGGCGCACCTGGTGCGCGAACGTCGCTTCCCGGCCATGGAGCAACGCCATGGCGCCTCGTTCCTGACGGCCGTGGCCTGGTCCGTGGGCTGCACGCTGGTGGCGCTGCTCGCCCTGATGGCCACCATGCCGCTGTGGCTGGTCCCGCCGCTGGTGCTGATCATCCCGCCGCTGATCTGGGGCTGGCTGACCCGCCAGGTGCTGGCCTTCGACGTGCTGGCCGACACCGCCAGCGCCGCCGAGCGCCGCACGCTGGTGGCCGAGCACCGCTGGCCGCTGCTGCTGATGGGCGTGGTCACCGGCTACCTGGGCGCCGCGCCGTCGCTGATCTGGGCCGTGGGCGGCGCAGCGGCGCTGATCTTCGCGCCGGTGATGATTGCGGTGGCCGTCTGGCTCTACACGCTGGTGTTCGCCTTTGCGGCGCTGTGGTTCGCGCACTATGCCCTGGCGGCGCTGGATGCGCTGCGCCGCAGCCAGGCGGTCGAGGTGATGCCTGTGGACCCGCCGGCGGCGCCCGAGGTGCTGCTGCCCACCCCCGACGCGCCGAGGCTGCCATGAACTTCGGACTGCTGGTGATCGGCGACGAGATTCTCTCGGGGCGCCGCCAGGACAAGCACCTGCCCAAGGTGATCGAGCTGCTCGCTGCGCGGGGCCACGCGCTGGGCTGGGCGCAGTTCATCGGTGACGACCGACCGCGCATCATCGGCGCGCTGAAGGAGGCGCGCGCGAGTGGCGACATCGTCTTCTCCTGTGGAGGCATCGGCGCCACGCCAGACGACCATACGCGCCAGTGTGCCGCGCTGGCGGCCGGCCTGCCACTGGCGCTGCATCCGGGCGCCAAGGCACTGATCGAGCAGCGCATGCAGGAGGTGGCGGCCGAGCAGGGGCAGGTCTGGGACCCCGACCGGCCTGACAACCGGCACCGCCTGAACATGGGCGTGTTCCCCGAAGGGGCTACGCTGATTCCCAATCCCTACAACAAGATCCCGGGCTTCAGCCTGCAGCGCCTGCACTTCGTGCCGGGCTTCCCGGTGATGGCCCACCCGATGATCGAGTGGGTGCTCGACACCTGCTACGCCGACCTGCGCCCGGTACCCCATGCCGAGTTCGCCTTGTTCGTCCACGGCGGTCTGGAGGCCACGCTGACCCCACTGATGGAGTCCATCGAGGCGCGCCATGCCGGCATCCGGGTGTTCAGCCTGCCCAGCGTCGACCACCCGCAGCGGGGGCGACACATCGAGCTGGGGGTCAAGGGCGAGCCCGAACTGGCCCGGCGCGCCTTCGATGCCTTGAAGGCTGGCCTGGCCGAGTTTCCAGAACTGCGGGTGAGCACCGAGTAGGTGCGTTGGTGATGCACTTAATTGGTGCATAGTGAGCATTGTCCTGGTGCGCCTGTGGTTGGAGTGCCGGCGCGACCTGCTTGATCCAGGCCCAAGACCCTTGTCACGGGGGCCGCGGGATCCCCAGAATTGGGCACGCTTTCTGCTACATTCCGCCCGCTGCGGTCGCATGCCTCGGGTGAACCCGAGGCGGGCCTTTCGAGCCACCGGCCGCTGTCCCGGAACCCGTTCCGAATCATCTCAGCCAACCATCCGCCAGGAGCCTTTCTGATGGCCAAGACCGTCGCCGACGTGATGAAGCTGGTCAAGGACAACGACGTCAAGTTCGTTGACTTCCGCTTCACCGATACCCGTGGCAAGGAACAGCACGTCTCCGTGCCCGTGTCCGCCTTTGACGAAGACAAGTTCCAGTCGGGCCACGCCTTCGACGGCTCGTCGATCGCTGGCTGGAAGGGCATTGAAGCGTCCGACATGCTGCTGATGCCGGACCCCAACACCGCCAACATCGACCCCTTCTTCGAAGAGCCGACGCTGATCCTGACCTGCGACGTCATCGACCCGCACGATGGCAAGCCCTACGAGCGCGACCCGCGTTCGCTGGCCAAGCGCGCCGAAGCCTACATGAAGGCCTCGGGCCTGGGCGATGTGGCCTACTTCGGTCCGGAACCCGAGTTCTTCGTGTTCGACAGCGTGCGCTGGGGCAACGAAATGGGTGGCTCGTTCTTCAAGATCGAGTCCGAGGAAGCCGCCTGGAACTCCAGCAAGGAGTACGAGCACGGCAACACCGGCTACCGTCCCACCGTCAAGGGCGGCTACTTCCCGGTGCCCCCGGTCGACAGCGGCCAGGACATGCGCTCGGAAATGTGCCTGATCCTCGAGCAGATGGGCATCCCGGTCGAGGTGCACCACCACGAAGTGGCCAACGCCGGCCAGATGGAAATCGGCACCAAGTTCAGCTCGCTGGTCGAGCGCGCCGACTGGGTGCAGCTGCAGAAGTACATCATCGTGAACGTCGCCCATGCCTATGGCAAGACCGCGACCTTCATGCCCAAGCCCATCGTCGGCGACAACGGCTCGGGCATGCACGTGCACCAGTCGGTCTGGAAGGACGGCAAGAACCTGTTCGCCGGTGACGGCTACGCCGGCCTGAGCGAGTTCGCGCTGTACTACATCGGCGGCATCATCAAGCACGCCCGTGCGCTGAACGCCATCACCAACCCCGGCACCAACAGCTACAAGCGCCTGGTCCCCGGCTTCGAAGCCCCGGTCAAGCTGGCCTACTCGGCCAAGAACCGCTCGGCCTCGATCCGCATCCCGTACGTGGCCAACCCCAAGGGCCGCCGCGTCGAGGCCCGCTTCCCGGATCCCTCGGCCAACCCGTACCTGTGCTTTGCCGCGCTGCTGATGGCCGGTCTGGACGGCGTGGAGAACAAGATCCACCCGGGCGAGGCCGCCACCAAGGACCTGTACCACCTGCCGCCGGAAGAAGACGCGAAGATCCCGACCGTCTGCCACAGCCTGGATCAGGCCCTCGAGTACCTGGACAAGGACCGTGCGTTCCTGACCAAGGGCGGTGTGTTCACCGATGCCTACATCGATGCCTACATCGACCTGAAGATGCAGGAAGTCACCCGCTTCCGCATGGCCGTGCACCCGGTCGAGTACGACATGTACTACGCCCTGTGATCCCTGGCGGGATCGCACACGACAGGGACGGCTGGGCCGTCCCTTTTTCATTGGGGGCGCCGGGTGCGGTCGGCGCCCGGGTGCCGGCGGGCGTTGAACCCCATGCTGTCATCACACGCCGAACTCAATCCGGCGACAATGCCGCCATGCAAACCGTCCTCGGCTCCAGCGCCTCTGGCGTGCTCGTCACACTGGGTCTGCTCCTGCCCGCCGCGTCCGCGGTTCAGGCGCAGGCGGCCGGGCAGGTGTACTACGTCTGCCCGGGCAACGTGTTCACCAACACCATCACCGCCAAGGAGGCCGAGCAGCGCGGCTGCAAAGCGCGCGAGGCGCAGCAGTCCACCACGGTGGCCATGCCCAAGCCGCGCCCGGTGCCCTCCACCTCGCCATCGACCGCCCGGATCAACGACGCCGACCAGCGCGCCCGCGAGAGCGACGCCAAGCGCATCCTCGACGCTGAACTGGCCAAAGAGGAGGCGGCGCTGGAGGCGCTCAGGCGCGAGTACAACAACGGCGAGCCTGAGCGCCGCGGTGACGAGGTGCGCAACCCGCAGAAGTACATCGACCGCGTGGCCGAGATGAAGGCCGCGATCACGCGCAAGGAAGCCGACATCGCCGCGCTGCGGCGTGAGATCAGCAAAGTGGCCTCGTGATGGCTTCGCGCAGCGCCGGATCCCCGCCCGGTGAGCGCCACTGGGATGCCTTCGACCAGCTGGCCACGATGGTGGCGGTGGTCCGCCCTGACGGCCAGTGCCTGTTCGTCAACAGCGTGCTGGAGTCGGCCATCGGCCTGTCGCGGCGCACGCTCACCTCGCGGTCCCTGCTGGAGTGGTGCCGCGAGCCCGCCCAGCTGCTCGAGGCCCTGCAGGCCCTGGCCGCCAACCAGTTCTCCACCCGCCGCTTCGAGAGCGCGCTGCGCCGCGCGGTGGTGGGTGCTGCCGAACCGCTGCCGGTGCACTTCATCGTCAGCCAGATCGATCATTCGCACGAGCGCCTGCTGGTGGAGATGATCGAAATCGAGCAGCAGACCCGCCAGGACCGCGAGGAACGCGTGGCAGGCCAGTCGCAGGTCACGCGCGAGCTGATCCGCAACCTGGCCCACGAGATCAAGAACCCGCTGGGTGGCATCCGCGGCGCGGCACAGCTGCTGGCGCTGGAGCTGCCCTCGCCCGAGCTGAACGAGTACACCCAGGTCATCATCCACGAGGCCGATCGCCTGCAGGCCCTGGTCGACCGCCTGCTGGCGCCGCACCGCAAGCCGCACATCGTCAGTGACGTCAACATCCACGAGGTCTGCGAGCGGGTGCGCTCGCTGGTGCTGGCCGAGCACCCGCGCGGCCTGCAGGTGCTGCGCGACTACGACGCGTCCATCCCCGAGTTCCGCGGCGACCGCGAGCAACTGATCCAGGCGGTGCTCAACGTGGTCCACAACGCCTGCCAGGCGCTGAGCGAGCAGATCGATGTGGGCGATGCGCGCATCGTGCTGCGCACGCGGGTCTCGCGGCAGGTGACAATTGGCAAGCAGCGCTTCCGACTGGCACTGGAATTGCATATCCAGGACAACGGACCGGGCGTCCCTGAATCGCTGCGAGACCGCATCTTCTACCCGCTGGTATCGGGGCGGGAGGGCGGCTCCGGCCTCGGGCTCACGCTGGCGCAGACCTTCGTGCAGCAACACCAGGGCACGATCGAATGCGACAGCGAGCCGGGACGCACGGTCTTCAAGATCGTGATTCCGTTGCCCTGAGCGCATTGCATGAAACCCATCTGGATCGTTGACGACGACCAATCCATCCGCTTCGTGCTTGAGAAGGCACTGGCGCGCGAGCAGCTGCCGGTGCGCAGCTTCGCCAACCCGCGGGACGTGCTGCATGCGCTGAACGACGGCGACGAGCCGCAGGTGCTGGTCAGCGACATCCGCATGCCCGGTGGCTCGGGCCTGGACCTGCTCAGCCAGGTCAAGCAGCGCCTGCCAGGCCTGCCGGTCATCATCATGACCGCCTACTCCGACCTGGACAGCGCGGTGTCGGCCTTCCAGGGCGGTGCCTTCGAGTACCTGCCCAAGCCCTTCGACCTGACCAAGGCCACCGAGCTGATCCGCCGCGCGGTGGATGAAAGCCTGCGCGAGGAGGTGGGCGACGAGCGCCACCAGCCCGCGCCCGAGATCCTCGGCCAGGCGCCGGCGATGCAGGATGTCTTTCGCGCCATCGGCCGCCTCAGCCAGAGCAACGTGACGGTGCTGATCACCGGCGAGAGCGGCTCGGGCAAGGAGCTGGTGGCCCGCGCGCTGCACCGCCACAGCCCGCGTGGCGACGGCGGCACCAACGGCCCCTTCATCGCCATCAACACCGCGGCCATCCCCAAGGACCTGCTGGAGAGCGAGCTCTTCGGTCATGAGCGCGGCGCATTCACCGGCGCGCAGACCATGCGCCGCGGCCGCTTCGAGCAGGCCGATGGCGGCACGCTGTTCCTCGATGAAATCGGCGACATGCCATTCGACCTGCAGACGCGTCTGCTGCGCGTGCTGTCGGACGGCCAGTTCTACCGGGTGGGCGGCCACCAGCCGCTGAAGGCCAATGTGCGGGTCATCGCCGCCACCCACCAGAACCTGGAGCAGCGGGTGCGCGACGGCGCCTTCCGCGAGGACCTGTTCCACCGCCTGAACGTGATCCGCCTGCGCCTGCCGCCGCTGCGCGAGCGCGCCGAGGACGTGCCGGCGCTGGCCCGCTTCTTCCTGCAGAAGAGCGCCAAGGAGCTGGGCGTCGAGCCCAAGCGCATCACCGACGAGGCGCTGGAAAAGCTCAAGGGCTTCGAGTTTCCCGGCAACGTCCGCCAGCTTGAGAACGTCTGCCACTGGCTGACGGTGATGGCGCCGGCCCAGGTGATCGAGCTCAAGGACCTGCCGCCTGAGCTGCTGGGTGCGATGGCCGCCGAGCCGGCGTCCGCCGCGCTGCCCACGCCGGTGATGCAGGAGCCCGCGGCT
>JAFLDI010000086.1 GCA_017302485.1 Burkholderiales bacterium
GACCACCTTCTGATGCTCAGGCCGGCGCCGCTTCAGCGGCGAGCTGGGCCGCATCCTGCTCGCGCAGCAGGCTGTCCCCCATGTCCCACGGCGCCGGTGCGCGCACCTGCTGCCAGACCGGGTTGAACAGCGCCTTGTCGATCTCGGCGATCATCGTCACCATGCCCTCGTAGCCGGCAAAGGCGTGGTGGCGCTCCTGGTTGATGTCCATCCAGGGCATGCGCGCCTTCAGCGCCACGAACTGGCTGCGGCCGCCGCTGAGCATGATGTCCGCCTTGGCGTCACGCAGCATGGCGTACATCTGGCGCGGCGTCATGTCGTCGATCATGTGCGCATCGGCCTCGTCGCCCATGATGGCCTTGATCTTCTCCTTGTCCTCTTTGGTGGACTTCTTCACCGAGGTGCCCACCACCTCCAGACCGGCTTCCTGTAGCGCGCTCACCACGCTCCAGCTCTTCACGCCGCCGGTGATCAGGAGCACCTTCTTGCCGGCCAGGCGTTCGCGGTAGGCGCGGATGCGCTCCCAGGCGCGCGCTTCCTCCACCGCGATCAGCGCCTCGGTGCGCTCCTTCAGGTCGGCCGGGGCACCCCGCTCGACCAGCAGGCGCGCGATCTCGCGCAGCGTGGCGCTCATGTCGGCGATGCCGTAGAAGCTGCCCTCGAAGTAGGGAATGCCCCAGCGCTCCTGCAGGCGGGTGGCGATGTTGATCGTCGACTTGCTGCACACCATCATGTTGGCGCGGGCGCGGTGCGCGGTGGCGATCTCGTGGTAGCGGCCATCACCGGCGATGCACGACAGCACGCGCACGCCCAGCGCATCGAGCAGCGGCTTGACCTGCCACAGCTCGCCCGAGAGGTTGTACTCGCCGATGATGTTGATGTCGTAGGGCGTGGTGGTGGCGGGTTCCTCGGTACCGATCACGTGGTCCAGCACGCTCTCGGCGCCCAGCTTGTTGCCCAGGTTCTTCGGGCCGGCAAAACCCGGTGCGTTGACCGGGATCACCGGCTTGCCGAACTTCTCGGCGGCGCGGGCGCAGACCGCCTCGATGTCATCGCCGATCAGTGCGGTGACGCAGGTCTGGTAGACGAACACCGCCGGCGGGTCGTGGCGCTCGATGATCTCGCGGATCGCCTTGAACAGCCGCTTCTCGCCGCCGTAGATGACATCGAGCTCATTGATGTCGGTGGTGAAGCCGGTGCGGTACATCTGCGATCCGCTGCTGGCGCTGTGCCGGTTGTCCCAGCTGTTGCCCTCGCAGGCGATCGGTCCATGCACCAGGTGCGCCACATCGACGATGGGTTGCAGCGCGATCTTGGCGCCGTCGAACGCGCAGCCGCCGGCCGCCGCCCCCGGCGTGAGCTGCTTGGTGCAGCCCTTCTTGCGCTCCTTCTCGCTCTTGGCCTGGTTCTTGTCACAACCCGGCTCCTCGAAGACCTGCAGGATCTTGTTCTTCAGCGAGGCGGACATGGCGGGCTCCCGGTGGGTCATCGATGGACCGGGAAATGCACATTCAGTGCCAGCCCGATGTCCCCAGGAACGGCGCCGCCACCACGGTCGTGGCGTGGCGGTATTGGCGGCTTTGCGACAGCCCGGCCGGGGCCGTCACGACAACTCAGGGGGCTGCCGGGCAGACCAGGGCGGGCATGTTGCCGACCTGCTCGTACTTGGTGGCGCCGGGCTGCACGATCCAGGACGTGACCGTATACGTCCCGCCGCAGGACACGCCCACATCGGTGGCCAGCGTGGAGTATTCGGACGGATTGCTCGCGTCGTTGTTCCACTGGTGCACCAGCGTGCCGTTGACCTTGATCTGGCCCTTGCGCACCATGGTGGGGTTCACGTAGTTGTCAGAGGCCATCACATACAGCGAGCACTTGCCCTGCCCCGCCACCAGGCTGGAGACGCTGCAGGATCCCGTGAGCGTGAAGGGCGCTGCATGGCCGAGGCTGCAGGCCCCTGCCATGACGGCAGCGACGAGGGCGGAACGGATCAGGGTGCGGTCGGACATGGTCGGTCTCCGGGACGGGTGGGTGCCGGAAATCCTAGCAGCGCGGCCACGGCGGCGGCAGGCGCCGATGTCACTCGAACAGGGGGGGACGTCGATCCTGTTCGATCCAGCGCAAGGTTCAGCCGTCCGCCAGCGCCTCGGTGGCCAGCAACTGTTCGTACAAGGCGCGTCGCGCATGCCAGCCCTGACCTGCCCACAAGGGATCGGCCTCGTTCTCGAAAGCCAGCACGGCGCTGGGCTCGTCGGGCCAGACGCGGATCTCGTGGCCTGGTGGGCCGCCCGCGGCGTTGAGCTTGGCGCGGAGGTCGTCAGCGTCGAAGGCGAACCAGCAACGCGGCGGCGCATCCTCGGGCAGCTCGAGCAGGTAGATCACTCCGCCCCCTCGGCAAAGACCTTCTTCCAGCTGGCCTGACGCAGGCGCTCGGCCACCGCCAGTGGCGAGCCATCGAAGCGGTCGTGAAAACGCCGCAGCGCGGCCTGCGCCACCGAGGCTTCGGCCATCGTCAGCGGCAGCCGGCCAGCCATGTGGGTGGCCTTGGGGCAGACCTTTAGGATGGCCTGGCGGTTGGGGTGCTCTTCCAGCACCACCAGCTCGTCGGTCTCGGGCGAACCGGCCAGGCACAGCCAGCCATCGATCACCTCCACCGGACGACCGTCCAGCGTGGTCTTCACAAGCGTGGTGTCGGGCATGTCAGGCCTTTCCTGAATCAGAAGCTCACCAGGATGTCCTCGTGGCGCACGACGAACTGGCAGGCCAGACGCCAGGGCGGCGGCAGGTCCTTGGTCTCGGCGTCGTCAATCTGCTGTGCGGTGATCTTGCCGGCGAAGCGCAGCACCGTCTTCTCCTTCTCGGTCAAGGCCACACCATAGGGCGCCTTGTCCGACAGCACGCCAACCTGAACCGCGCAGGACCCGCACTCGCCGTTCTCGCACTCGAAGTCGAGCGGCACCGCATGCGCCTTGGCCACCGCCAGCAGCGTCTTGGTGTCGCCCGCCACCGCATAGACCGTCAGGTCCTTCTTCATGCGCGGCGAGGTGAATGTCACATTGGCCATGATGGTCTTCTGTGTGTGTTGCACCACCGGATAGGGTGCTGCAGCCGCCGTCGCGAGCGGGTCGAGCCGGGGATCGAGGAGCGCAGCCGTACACCCGTACGGCGAGCACCGCAGGCCCCGGATCGGCCCGCGCAGCAGGCGGATGCAGTGCCCTATCGGATGATGTCGTAGGAGTAGTCGGTCTTGCCGGGGATGATGGTGTTGGCGTCCAGCGTCTCGAAGAACTCGTCGAGCAGCATGATCAGCGTGCGCATCGCACCGTCGTAGCCCCAGGTGGGGTAGCGGTGGTAGTGGTGACGGTCGAAGATCGGGAACACCATGCGCACCAGCGGCGTGTTGGTGTCGCGCTCCAGGTACTTGCCGTAGGTGTTGCCGATCAGGAAGTCCACCGGCTCGACGTTCATCAGGCTGCGCATGTGCCACAGGTCGCGCTTGGGGTAGGCCTTGCAGCCGGCGCCGTAGGGGCTGGCATCGAACAGTGCCTGCACCTTGGTGGCCCAGTCCTCGCTGCCGTTGGTCGACAGCACATGGGCCGGCTCGGCACCCAGCTCCAGCAGGAACTCGGTCAGGCCCAGCATCTGGTCCGGGTCGCCGTACAGCGCGAAGCGCTTGCCATGCAGGTGGGCCTGGCTGTCGGCCATCGCGTCGACCAGCTGGCCGCGCTCCTTCTCCAGCTGCGCGGGCACCGGCTTGCCGGTCAGCTCGCTGATGGCCATGATGAAGCGGTCGGTGCCGGCCACGCCCACCGGGCAGTTCAGCACCACCACTTCCTGGCCCTTCTCCTTCAGGTACTTGATGGTCTTCTCGCAGCAGTACTCCTGGAAGACGATCGTCGCCTTGGCATTGAGGGCCTTCTCCACCTCTTCCTTGGTGGTGCCGCCGGCGTACATCCGGAACTCGCCGTCGGTGGCGGTGTTCCAGACCTCCGACGGGTCGCACAGCAGCGTGTAGTCGACGCCGAACAGATCAAAGATGCGGCGCACTTCCTTCATGTTGCCGACGACGAAGCCGTCGAAACCGCCGATGAAGTTGATGCTGTCGCCCGGCACGCGGGTCAGCGGCGTGGTGGTGCCGGCCTTGCCGTCCCAGAAGTGCTTGAGCACGCCCAGCAGCGCATTGTCGTATCCGGTGATGTGGCTGCCGACGAAGGCCGGGGTGTGGGCGAAGGGCACGTCGAACTCGGCCGGGACCGAGCCCTTCTGCTTGGCGTTCTTGATGAAGGCGTCCAGGTCATCGCCGATCACCTCGGCCATGCAGGTCGTGCTGACCGCGATCATGTCCGGCTTGTACAGGCTGTAGGTGTTGGCCAGGCCGTCGATCATGTTGTTCATGCCGCCGAAGACCGCGGCGTCCTCGGTCATCGACGAGCTGACGCAGCTGGTCGGCTCCTTGAAGTGGCGGCTGAAGTGCGAGCGGTAGTAGGCCACGCAGCCCTGGCTGCCGTGCACGAAGGACAGCGTCTTGGCGAAGCCGTTGGCCACGTAGACGGCGCCCAGCGGCTGGCAGGCCTTGGCGGGGTTGACCACCAGCGAATCGCGGGCGAAGTTCTTCTCCAGGTAGTCCTTGGACTTGGTCCAGTCGCGGATCTCCTGGACCTTGGCGTCGGCGTGGTTGAACTCGAAGTTCTCCTTCTTGTTCTTGAACAGCGCCTGGTATTCCGGCTCGCGGAACAGCATCTCGTGGTCGATGACCTTGTCGGCGTTCTGGGGCATGGTGCTCTCCTGACGGGATGAGGTTGATTACTTCTTCCAGGGGGCCGACTTGGCCAGGCCCCAGATCGGCGAGCTGATCGCCATGTCCATGTCACGGGCGAAGATGGCGAAGCCGTCGTAGCCGTGGTAGGGGCCGGAGTAGTCCCAGCTGTGCATCTGGCGGAAGGGCACGCCCATCTTCTGGAAGACGTACTTCTCCTTGATGCCCGAGCCCACCAGGTCGGGCTTGATGGCCTCGGCGAACTTCTCGAACTCGTAGCCGGTGACGTCGTCGTAGATCAGCGTCGAGTCCTTGATGTAGTGGGTGGTGCGCTGGTAGTCGTCGTTGTGACCGAACTCGTAGCCGGTGCCCACCACTTCCATGCCCAGGTCCTCGTAGGCGCCGATCACGTGGCGCGGACGCAGGCCGCCCACATAGAGCATCACCTTCTTGCCGTCCAGGCGCGGCTTGTACTTGGCGATCACCGCATCGACCATCGGGCGGTAGCGGGCGATGACCTCCTCGGCCTTGGCCTTGATGGTGTCGTCGAAATGGCTGGCGATCTCGCGCAGACTCTTCTCGATCTGGGTGGGGCCGAAGAAGTTGTACTCGACCCAGGGAATGCCGTACTTCTCTTCCATGTGCCGCGAGATGTAGTTCATCGAGCGGTAGCAGTGCAGCACGTTGAGCTTGGCCTTGGGGGTGTTCTCCAGCTCGGCGATGGTGCCGTCGCCGCTCCACTGGGCGATCACGCGCAGGCCGATCTCCTCCAGCAGGATGCGGCTGGACCAGGCGTCACCGCCGATGTTGTAGTCGCCGATGATGGCCACGTCGTAGGGCGTGGAGACGAAGTCGGCTCGCTTGTTGGGGTCGGTCTTGTCGAAGACCCAGTCGCGGATCGCGTCGTTGGCGATGTGGTGGCCCAGCGACTGCGAGACGCCGCGGAAGCCCTCGCAGCGCACCGGCACGATGGTCTTGCCACCGTATTCCTTGCTCTTCTTCTTGCTGACGGCCTCGATGTCGTCGCCGATCAGGCCGATCGGGCACTCGCTTTGCACCGAGATGCCCTTGTTCAACGGGAACAGGGTCTCGATCTCGTCGATGATCTTGTCGAGCTTCTTGTCGCCGCCGAAGACGATGTCCTTCTCCTGGAAGTCGGAGGTGAACTGCATCGTCACGAAGGTGTCGACGCCGGTGACGCCGATGTAGTAGTTGCGGCGCGCGGCCCAGCTGTACTGGCCGCAGCCCACCGGGCCATGGCTGATGTGCACCATGTCCTTGATCGGGCCCCAGACCACGCCCTTGGAGCCGGCGTAGGCGCAGCCGCGGATCGTCATCACGCCAGGCAGCGACTTGATGTTGCTCTTCACGCCGCAGTCGGGCTTGCCCTCCTCGAAGACGCCAACATGCTTGGCGCGGCGCTTGGCCATCTTCTCGGGATAGGCCTTCAGGACTTCGTCGATCAGGGCCTTGTTCTCGGCCTTGCGGTCTTCAACGGTCATGCTCATGGGGAGACTCCTGGTGATGGGTCGTTCGTGCAAGGGGCTCGGCCGAGGGTGTCGGGTGGCCGCCGCGGAACCGGCTTGGCCGGGCCGCTGGCGGTGCCCCCTTGAGGGGGAGCGCCCACGGCGCTCCGGGGGTGGGCAGGTCAGGCCGCGAGCTCGGCGGCGGTCTTGCCGACCTGGCTCTCGTCGATGGTCTTCATGATCCCGTGCTCCATCAGCAGGTCTTCCAGCTCGTCCATGGTGATGGGGGTGGGGATCTTGCCGTTGCCGGCGTTGGCGTGGACCTTCTGCGCCAGCGTGCGGTACTCGGCGGCCTGAGCGCTCTCGGGGGCGTACTCGATGACGGTCATGCGGCGCAGCTCGGCGTGCTGCACGATGTTGTCGCGCGGCACGAAGTGGATCAGCGTCGAGTTCAGCTTGGCCGCCAGCGACTGGGCCAGCTCCAGCTCCTTGTCGGTCTGGCGCTCGTTGCAGACCAGGCCGCCCAGGCGCACGCCGCCCGAGTTGGCGTACTTCAGGATGCCCTTGGAGATGTTGTTGGCCGCGTACATGGCCATCATCTCGCCGGACATGACGATGTAGATTTCCTGCGCCTTGTTCTCGCGAATGGGCATCGCGAAGCCGCCGCAGACCACGTCACCCAGCACGTCGTAGGACACATAGTCCACGCCGTCGTAGGCGCCGTTCTCTTCGAGGAAGTTGATCGAAGTGATCACGCCGCGGCCGGCGCAGCCGACGCCCGGCTCCGGACCGCCCGACTCGACGCAACGGATGTCGCGGTAGCCGATCTTCATGACGTCTTCGAGCTCCAGGTCCTCCACCGAGCCGGCTTCAGCGGCCAGCGAGAGGATGGTGTCCTGCGCCTTGGCGTGCAGGATCAGGCGGGTCGAGTCGGCCTTGGGGTCGCAGCCGACGATGAGGATCTTCTGACCCATTTCGGCCAGGGCGGCCAGGGTGTTTTGCGAGGTGGTGGACTTGCCGATGCCACCCTTGCCGTAGAAGGCGATTTGACGCAGTGCAGCCATTTCAGTTCTCCAATCCAGGTATGAAGTTGGTCCAGCGAAACCGTTGAGGTCCGGTTCAAGCGTTCGTCGCGATCTCGATGCAGCCTTGGGTGCCTCTGTGGTCTTCTTCTGAAGCCCTGGGGGCGATACACGGGTGCCGCGCAGACCCCTTACTGCAACGGCCGTGCCATGTCGCTTGAGATCACTCAAGTGCTTGTTTTTGCGAGGGAAGTGCGTGCGAAGCGGGATGCGTACCGCCTCCTCACGACGTGTGCGAAACCCGACAAAACCCGGTCGGCGACACGACAGCCGCACGGCCCTCGCGCGCGTGGGCGGCGCGTCGCGCACGCGCGCCCCGCACACCCTTGACGCCCGGTGCGCAGCGGGTATCGATGGCCTCGCCCTGCGCGGGTGGTATGGGGCTTGCAGTCAAGAGCGCCATGAGCACCGCGCTGCCCATCGTCACCGCCCCGCCAGGCAACCCGCACTTCGCCCGCATTGGCGGCGTCGAGGCGATCACGCGTCTGGTCGATGCCTTCTACCGCGCGATGGACTCGCGGGCCGACGCCCGCGTGATCCGCGCGATGCATGAGCCCGATCTGGCCCGGACCAGGCAAGTGCTGGTGCAGTACCTCAGCGAGTGGATGGGCGGCCCGCGCGACTATTCAGCGCAGCGCGGCACCCCGATGCTGCGCCGGCGCCACCAGCCCTTCGACATCGACGCTGCCGCGCGTGACGCCTGGATGGCCTGCATGCGCCAGGCGCTGGCCGAGTGCGTGCCGGACGAGGCGCTGCGCGCCGAGATCGATGCCGCCTTCTGGAAGATCGCCGACTTCATCCGCAACACCGAGGGCGGCGGCGAGCGCCGCCCGCATCCGGGCCGGCCGATGGAGGTCGCGCCCCACACCACCCCGGCCACGCATGCCAGCACGGCCGCCACCGTTTCACCCCCCCACCGGAGCTCGACATGACCGCCATCCAGGACACCGCCTTCGCCCGCCTCGAGGCCGAAGGCCGCTTGCTCAACAGCGTGCTCAAGGCACCCACCAGAAAGGCCGGCCGCTTCGGCTTCCGGGGCGACATCGCGCTGAAGTTCCAGGCCAAGCTGGCCGACGAGGCGCGCCCGCCCGAGATCAGCAGCGATCAGGTGATCGCGGTGGCCGAGGCCGGTTCGCCGCACATCAGCTTCCTGAGCGGCTTCCTGCTGAGCTTCGAGTACGTCAAGCTGCTGGCCGAGGTGCTGGGCGACCTGCTGTCGCCCACCGGTGTCTACATCCTCTTCTGCGACAACATCGACATCAGCAAGAAGTACACGATGGACTACGCCGGCACCACCTTCGTGATCCTGCCGATCGACGAGGCCACGGTCTACAACGAGCTGCTGGAGCTGCTGTACCTGGAGAAGGGCGACCTGAAGAAGCTCGACACCGCCGGCAAGACCGACGCCATTGCCGACAAGGCTGCCGGCTTCAAGGCCAGCTTCCCGAAGATCAGCTACGAGGAAGGCCTGGCGCTGATGGGACCCGTGCGCAATCTCTACGAGAACCGTCCCGTCTGAGCGCGCGCCCGACGGTCGATGACCGATGAGCACGACCAGCCCCAGCACTGGTACAGCACCAACCTGGTCGGCGTGCCGGCCACGGTGCTGGCCAGCACGGCCTACAACGCGCACCCGGTGCCGCTGCGCATCGCCGGCGCACGCGAGGCGCATGGCGGGCTGTTCGCGCTGCTCGAGCGCTGCACTGTCCTGAGCGAGGCGCGCGAGGTGTTCGTGCACTACCTGGCCATCGTCTTCGGGCTGCAGCGCCCGGACCCGGCCGACACCAGCCTGGGCGCGGCCGAGCGCCAGCGCTGGCGGCGCAGCTGGCGTGCGCTGCTGCAGGGCTGGGGCATGGACGCCAACGGCCCGGCCGGCGCAGTGCTCAAGGGCTGGGTGGAGAGCCGCTTCGGTCTGGTGCCGCGCTTTCATGGCGCGCCGCTGCGGCGCTTTCCGTCGCCGGCCTGGGTGGGCTACCTGGAGCAGAAGGTGGCCAGCCGCTACCACGGCAACGCCATCTACCAGCAGCTTGACCTGCTCTACGAGTTCTGCCAGTGGAGCCTGCAGCGCTTTCGTCCTGGGCAGACCCACCTGACGCTGTGGCGTGGCACCAACCGCTGTGACGAACAGATCGTTGCGGGCCGCCTGCCCGACCGGCACTGCACGCTGGCGCTGAACAACCTGGTCTCGTTCAGCCTGTCGGCCGACGAGGCGGGCTGCTTCGGGGACCGCGTCTTCGCGGCCGAGGTGCCGCTGAGCAAGCTGCTGGTCTACCCCGGGCTGCTGCCCGGCCAGGTGCTGCAGGGCGAGCAGGAGGTGCTGGCGCTGGGAGGCGACTACGACGTGGTGCTCTGCGATGTCTGACACGCGCGCACTGTTCGACCGTGCGCTGGGCGCCTACCTCGGCCTGGCCATCGGTGACGCGCTGGGCGCCACGGTCGAGTTCATGCGCCCGCGCGAGATCCAGGCCCAGTACGGCGTGCACCGCGAGATCATCGGCGGCGGCTGGCTCAAGCTGGCGCGCGGCCAGGTCACCGACGACACGACGATGAGCCTGGCCCTGGGCGATGCGCTGTGCGCCGCCGGCGCACCACTGCTGTTGGCGCGCGACCCGGTGGCCACGCAGCAGATCGCCCAGGCCTTTGTGCGCTGGCTGCGCAGCAAGCCGGTGGACTGCGGCAACACCTGCCGGCGCGGCATCCAGCGCTACCTGGCCGATGGCAGCCTGGTCGGGCCGGCCAACGACGGCGACGCCGGCAATGGCGCGCTGATGCGCAACCTGCCGGTGGTGCTGGCCACGCTGCATGACGACGCGCTGCTGGCGCACTGGAGCCTGGCACAGGCGCGCATCACCCACCACCACGCGCTGTCGGACGCCGCCACGCTGGGCCTGGGGCGGCTGCTGCGCAGCGCCGTGCTGGGTGCCAGCCGCGAGGCCCTGGCGCGCG